>JBCDAS010000046.1:0-18018 GCA_039185235.1 Pseudomonadota bacterium | reverse complement strand
CCGGGCGCTATCGACTGCTGCCTCTCGGTCGCGGACGCGATGGATGTCCAAGTCATGATCCACACCGATACGCTGAATGAAAGTGGCTTCGTCGAGAACACGGTCGCGGCCATCAAAGGCCGCACGATCCATGCCTTCCATACCGAAGGCGCGGGTGGTGGGCATGCACCAGATATCATCAAGGTCTGCGGGCTCGGCCATGTCATCCCCTCCTCCACCAACCCAACAAGGCCGTTTACCGTCAATACGTTAGACGAGCATCTGGACATGCTCATGGTCTGCCACCATCTCGACAAATCGATCCCGGAGGATGTGGCTTTTGCCGAATCCCGGATCCGGCGGGAGACGATTGCCGCCGAAGATATCCTCCACGACATGGGCGCCTTCTCGATCATCGCGTCGGACAGCCAGGCGATGGGCCGGATCGGTGAGGTCGTCATCCGCAACTGGCAAACGGCGCATAAGATGAAGGTCCAGCGCGGGCGGCTGGCGGATGAGACCGGCGACAACGACAATCTCCGCGTCCGCCGCTATGTGGCGAAATACACGATCAACCCGGCGATTGCCCATGGGATCAGCCACGAGATTGGCTCGATCGAGGAGGGCAAGCGCGCCGATCTCTGCCTCTGGAACCCGGCGTTTTTCGGCGTGAAGCCCGAGATGGTCTTGGTCGGCGGCACGATTGCCTGTGCGCAAATGGGCGACCCGAATGCCTCGATCCCGACGCCCCAGCCGGTCTACACGCGGCCCATGTTCGGCGCCTTTGGCCGGAGCCTTGAGAAATCCTCGGTCACTTTCATCTCTGAAGCCGCCCAGGCCGATGGGTTGGGCGCCTTGCTGGGTCTTGCGAAAGAGACGCTGGCCGTGAAGAACACCCGCGCGATCAGCAAATCCTCGATGCTCCTGAACGACGCAACGCCCGAGATCGAGGTCCATCCCGAGACCTACGAAGTCCGCGCCAATGGCGAGCTTCTTACCTGTGAGCCGGCGAGCGAATTGCCGATGGCTCAGCGATATTTCCTATTCTGATGAGGATGTTATGCGAGCTCTCCTGATTGTCTCCACCCTCGCCCTGGCCGCCCCGGCGCTGGCCTGTCCAAGCAATGCTGACCTTGAAGGTCCTGGGATTGTCATCACCTTTGACGACGGCTCCAGCTCGAAATTCACCCGGCCCAAACCCAATGTGATTGTCGAGGAAGCGTCTTTTCCAGATTCCAACGAAGGCTTCTGGCTCGAGCTTTGGCGCGGGATCTATCCGATCGGCAGCGGAGGTCTGATCGATGGCAAGCGCGATCCAAACGACGTGACGCGCACCGAGTATCCTGTTGATCTGAACGACTTACCCGTCGGTATCAGGACCAGTTGGTCGGAAAAGACATTGGATTTCGATGGCAAGGGCCAGCCCATCGGTGATGCCTATACGACGGTCGATTTCGGCCGGAGCACCAAGATCACCATCAGCGGCTGCACTTACAATGCGCTCGATGCCAATACGATTATCAGCTTCATCGGCAACAGTTCGGTCAGCAACTTGGTCTATCTCACCGATCTCGAGATCGCTGTGCTGGTCGGTGAGGGATCTGGCAATGATATTACCCGGCTAAAACCTGTCTCGATCGCGGTCGCCCAATGACGGCTCGCGCCAGGTCCATCGGCGCGCGCGAGCAGGTGGATGACACGGTCATGCTCCCCTATCAGGAGCGGTTTTTGCGTCGGCGCCTGTTGACGACCTCGCGTGGAGAGGCGGTTTTGCTCGATCTGGCCGAGGCGAAGGAACTGGCTGATGGGGAAGCCCTGCTGCTCGATGATGACCGTGCGATCCGGGTGATTGCAGCCGCCGAGCCCTTGGCCGACGTGCGGTGCGAGCCCAGCTCGCTTGCGCGTCTGGCATGGCATATCGGCAACCGCCATACGCCCTGTCAGGTCGAGGCCAATCGGCTCCTGATCCAACGCGACCATGTGCTGGAGGCGATGCTCGAGGGCCTCGGCGCGACCATCACCCATGTCGAGGAGCCCTTTCGACCAGAAGGCGGCGCCTATGGCCATGGCCGAACCCATGGGCATGCGCATTCGCATGATCCCCACGCCGACCCAAACGCGCATATCCCGCATCGGCACCGCAATGACTGAAGCGCTTATGAAGCTCATGGCCTGGATGTCGCCTGGATATCCGATTGGAGCCTATACCTACTCCCACGGGTTGGAATGGGCCGTGGAGGCAGGAGATGTCCGAGATCCCGGCACTGCTCAGGACTGGATCAGCGCCTGTCTGACCCATGGGGCTGGGCGCACAGATGCGATCCTTCTCGCCCATGCCTGGCGGGCCGACAGCACCGAGCTTTTAGACCTTGCAGAGCTCGCCGAAGCGCTTGCTCCAGCGCGCGAACGGGTGTTGGAGACAACGGCACAGGGCCGCGCCTTTGCCGATGTGACGGGGGCCGCCTGGGGCGGCGATGCGTCCCCCCTGCCCTATCCTGTCGCCTTGGGACATGCGGCAGCAGAGGCTCAGATCCCGCTTCCTGACACCCTGGCGGCCTTCCTCCAAGCATTCGCTGCCAATCTCACGTCAGCCGCGATCCGCCTGGTTCCCATTGGTCAAACCGATGGGCAGCGGATTTTGGCAACTTTCCTGCCCGAAATCCTCAGGCTAGCGGAGGAGGCCGAGACCGCCTCGCTGGACGCGATTGGTGGCTGCGCCCTGAGAGCTGACATCGCAGCCATGCGCCACGAAACCCAAAATGTGAGGTTGTTTCGCTCATGAACTCTCCCCATGGCCCCCTGCGCGTTGGCATTGGCGGCCCCGTCGGGGCGGGCAAGACGACCCTGACGGCCGCCCTTTGCCGGACGCTCTCACCCCATCACTCGGTCGCGGCGATCACGAATGACATCTACACGCGAGAAGATGCGGATGCGCTTTTGCGCCTGCAAGTGTTGCCATCCGACCGGATTGTCGGTGTCGAAACCGGTGGGTGCCCACATACCGCGATCCGAGAGGATGCCTCGATCAACCTCGCCGCCGTCGCCGATCTGCGCACCAGGCATCCGGATCTCGACGTGATCCTGATCGAGTCGGGCGGTGACAATCTTTCTGCCACTTTCAGCCCGGAGCTTGCAGATCTGACGCTCTATGTCATCGATGTCGCCGCGGGCGAGGATATTCCGCGCAAAGGGGGGCCTGCGATCACGCGCTCAGACCTCCTGATCGTCAACAAAACCGATCTCGCACCCCATGTCGGCGCCTCGCTAGAGACCATGGCGGCGGATGCCGAACGCATGCGCAGCCCGCGCCAAACCCAGTTCTGCGCGCTGAAGTCGGGCGAGGGCGTGGCCGAGGTGGCAGAGTTCATCGCACGGATGGGCGGGCTCACCTAGATGCCAAGGGTTCACCTGGCTGAGTGATCTGATAGTCTCGCGGCACAAAAACTTCTCAGGGACGAAACTCATGGCACTCTCACTCTCCCGCCGCGCATTGGTGGCATTCGCCGTCTCGGCGCTCATGATCCAAACCACTGGAGCGCAGGCCGAATCTGGCGCCGAGATTGACCAGAAAGTCGATGCCGCGATCGAGCAGCTCTACGCGGCTGAGCCGCAGGCGAAAGATCTCGCCGCGAAGTCGGTGGCCATGTTGATCTTCCCGGAAATCATCAAGGGCGGCCTGATCGTCGGTGGCCAGTATGGCGAGGGTGCTCTTAGAGTCGGCGGAGAGACAAAGGGGTATTTCAGCATCGCAGCCGCCTCCTTCGGGCTGCAATTCGGCGGGCAAACCTTTGGCTATGCGATGTTTTTCTTAAACCAAGACGCAGTGGATCATGTCCGCGAGACCAAAGGTTTCGAAGTCGGCACCGGGCCGACCTTGGTTGGAGGTGACCAGGGGTGGTCCGGCTCCCTCGGCACCAATGATCTGCAGGGCGACATCGCAGTGGTGTTCTTTGGCCAGGAAGGTCTGATGGCCGGCGGCGGCATCCAAGGGTCGAAAATTACACGGATCGAACGCTAGAGCAAAAACGGATCTGGCTGCTTCAATCAGATCCAAGTTTGCTCATAGCCGACAGCAAACAGCAAGCCTCGGTGGTGTTTGGTCTCTACGGGGCGAGCAGGTGGCTTGCCGGGTGTCCCGTGAGACAGAGGGTAAGGCGCAACGCTCAACCTCCTGCCAGTCTTCCGTCCGTGGCGGCACCCGGCAACGATCAATTGGCAGGCTGGTCGCTTGGAAAGTTAACCCTGACCAGAAGACCGCCGAGATCTGAAACTCCGAGTTCCAGACTGCCCGAGTAAAGCTCAACCAGCTCGCGGACAATCGAGAGCCCGAGACCATGCCCCGGCCGCGCCTCGTCCAAACGTGTGCCCCGCTCGAGGATGCTGGTCAGTTGGTCGGGCGCAACGCCTGGCCCGTCATCCTCGACCAGGATCGAGAACTGGACATCATTGCGCTCCACCCCGACGGAAATCCGCGCTTTGGCCCATTTGCACGCATTGTCCAGCACATTGCCGATTATCTCATAGAGGTCGTTTTCGTCACAGCGCAGGGCGGCAGTTTTCGGGACCGCGCTGACCAGGGAGAGCTGGCGCATCTCCATCGTCTTCTCCAACGCCAGGCGTAGATCAGCGACGACCTCAGCCACCGAGACCAACGCATATCCACGGCCGCTAGAACGCACCCGGGCGAGATGCCGCCCTAACGCCGCCTCGATCCGGTCGTTCTGGCGATGAACCTGGGCGGCTTCTGCCTCGGGCAGCGCGTCGCCGATTTGGCGCAATACGGTCAGCGGTGTTTTGATCGAATGGGCCAGATCCGCCGCCTGACCCCGCGCACGGGTGACGAGGCGATCGACATGGCCCTCCAACGCTTCGATTTCCTCGGCAACCGGTGCGATCTCGCGCGGCCATTCGGTCTCGGGCCGCTCGTTGGCACCGTGCCGGATCGCAGCCACCCAATCCGTGAAGGTTTTGAGCGGCGTCAGCCCAGTTCGCATCAAGGAAAACGCAGTCGCCACCTGTCCAATGCCCAGGATTGCGAGGACAACGATCACGATGTTGCGGAACCGAGAGAGCACATCGGCGATCTCGTCCACGGGCCGAGCGATGGCAAAGGTCAGCCGCTCAGGCGAGAAGCGTGGCGCAACCTCTCGGGACAATCCTGTGAGTTGATGACCCAGAGGGCCCTGGAACTCGCCCAAATCGCCACTGGGCGCCTCTAGAAGCGGTGGCGGACCCGGGCTCAGAGGTCCCAGGGATGCAGATTGCAGCAGCACTGTCTCCCCGCGCCGGATCTGCCAGGCCCAATTGGAGAGGGGTCGTGCAAATCTCGGATCGGCCAGTTCAACCCGCAACCGGACATCCCCGGATTGGGTCCGCTCGGTCACCGCAATCAACTGGACCAATTGGCTGTTTAACTCGACGCGCACTTGCTCGGTGATGTGATCGCGGAAGAGCTCGATCAAAACGACGGCTGCAACTCCGATACTCAACGAACACCAAATGACTGCCAAAATAAGCAGGTTCGTCAAGATCGAGCGCGCCCGACCCTTTGACCTGCTAGGTGATGACATATCCATGTCCGCGTTTGGTCTCGATCACATCCGCTCCGATCTTTTTGCGCAGCCGAGCGATGGTCACCTCGATGGCATTAAGCTCTCGGTCCGTTTCTTGCTGCCATATCTGCTCGGCCAATTCGATCTTCGTGACAACCCGGCCACGGTTGATCGCCAGGAAGCTGAGCGCCCGGTACTCATTCGCTGTGACATGGATCCCTTCTCCGTCGCGCAGCACGATGCGCGCGCTCACATCGATCTCCAAAGGTCCAACCTTGAGCGTCGGCTCACTTTGCCCATGGGCGCGGCGGATCAGCGCCTCCAACCGGGCAAGGAGTTCCTCACTTTCAAACGGTTTGGCGAGGTAGTCATCCGCCCCCAACCGCAAGCCACGTACCTTGTCGCGCCACCCATCTCGGGCAGTCAGCAGCAGCGTAGGCGTGTCCCGACCATTCGAGCGCAGGTTCTCCAACACGCTCAAGCCGTCGCGGACCGGCAGGCCGATGTCCAAAACGATGGCAGAGTAACTGCCCGTCTCTGCCATGTATTGCCCTGTCTCCCCATCCCCGGCCTTGTCGACGACAAAGCCTGCCTCGGACAGGCGGTCTACGAGTTTCGGAACCAAATCAGGGTCATCTTCGACAAGTAGCAGTCTCATTCGGCTTGCCTCCTTTCGCTGTCGTTGAAACCAAAAATGCGGCGGATCGCCCGCAATGCGTCCTCCGATCCCTCGACGAGAACCGGTTCAGCGGGCGCGTCGTCCAGGGAATAGCTTGGCAGCAGGATCTTACTGCCTTGATTTGTTGTGACCCGTCGCTCGGCCATGACCCGCGGCAGGACCGGGACGATGAGGTCTTCTGTCCCGGTGAACACGATGTTCTTTTCGGAAAGCTCTTCTGGCGCCACACCGATCAGGAAAACCGTCCAGTCGCCAGCCTCCCCATCCAGGTCGATGCCAGCGGCTTGCTTCCCCTCAATCATGTACTGCCCAACTGCAGCACCAACATCTCCGACGTCCTGGAGCGTGCCCAAGCCATAGCTGTCAAAGGAGAAGTTCACCAGCGACAGCACGTCTTGGCTGGGATCGAAATCGGTGATGATGTCGGAGCCCGGAGTGGCTTTGAAGACGTCGCGGCCCGCATTGCCGGTGCTGATATCATCGGACCAGCTGCCCTCCAGAATATCCGGGCCTGCTGTGCCTATGATCCGGATCCTGGCAGGCAGGATCTCATCATCCACCCAGGCCGGCTCGCCAGAGCCCGCATCCGGATCACGCAGATCAGCGGGCATTTGCGTGAAGATCGTGAAGGTCTGAGCATCGAGCAGCAGAACTTGGACATCCCCATCGACCGTCAAGACATCGAGAACCCAAGCCCCCCGGCAGGGCCGCTCCTCCCGGATCAAAAGCTCGGTATGCAGCACAGTGGATCCGTCCAAGAGATCCAGCGTCTCCAAGTGCTCTGCCAGGTCGCGAAAGGACTTTAACGGCGGGTCGCAAACAGTTTGGGCTGAGGGTTGCGAGTGCGTCGACCCAACCAGCAAAATCAAGCAGATGATCTGAATAAATCTGTTCATTTCGACCCTCATAGAACCTATTCTATAAGGGGAAACCTTTCAGTCTGCTGCCGGAAAGTTCCGATCGTCTCAGATGCGGCCTCAGTGCTCCGGCTCGCTCGCACCCAGCCACCGATGGACATGTTCGCGCGACCATTGGGCGATGACGTAGAGCGCCGGGATCACAAAGACGCCGACAAGTGCTGAGGCGATCATGCCCCAGAACACAGGGGTACCTACCCCCTGGCGGGCCAGCATAGACGCCCCATCAGCAGTGACGAGCGGATAGAGGCCCGCGATGAAGGCAAAACTGGTCATCATCACCGCCCTGAAGCGGGCGCGGGCACCGTCAATCGCGGCGTCAAGGATGCTCATCCCATTCTGACGCCGCTCCATCGCAAACTCGACGATCAGGATGGCGTTCTTCGCAGCGAGCGCGATCAGAACAACGAGGCCGATCTGGGCGTAAATGTTGTTCTCCAAACCGGCCGCGATCAGTCCCGCCAATGCTCCCGCGACGGCGAAACTGACCGACAGAAGCACAGCGATCGGGATCGACCAACTCTCGTAGAGTGCTACCAGAAAGAGATAGGCGAACAGAACGGCCAAGGCCAAGACGAGGGTGGTTTTGCCGGCGGCTTCGATCTCCTGCTGGGCCGTCCCCGTCCATTCATAGCTATAGCCATCCGGCAGAGTGGCCTCTGACACGGCCTCCATCGCGGCAATCGCTTGGCCCGAAGAAACCCCAGGCGGCGGTCCACCCGCGATCGTTACGCTTCGATAGTTATTGTAGCGGATCAGCGATTGCGGCCCGAGGATCAGGTCCACATCGGCCACGGCGCTGACCGGCACCATCTCGCCATCCGAATTGCGGACATGAATCCGCGCGATGTCCTCCACCTGGTCGCGATAGACCTCTTCGGCTTGCAAGTTCACCTGCCAGGTCCGGCCAAACAGGTTCATGTCGTTCACATAGTACCCACCCAGTGCCGTCTGCATGGCGAGGAAGAGATCCCCCACCTCGACACCCAGCGTCTGCAATCGCTTGCGGTCCAAATCGAGATAGAGCTGCGGTGTTGTCGCGGTGAAAGTCGTATAGGCGCCGGTGATCTGCTCATTTTGATTGGCCGCACCGACCAGACCGAAAGCGGTCGCCCCCAGATCCACGGGATCGCCGCCTTGCAGGTCGAGCAACTGGTATTCAAAGCCCGCCCCAGTGCCAAGACCGATGATTGGCGGCAGGTTGAACGGAATCGCTATCCCCGCCCGGATCGCGGCAAAGCTCTGCCGGGCATGGGCGATAGAGGCATCAACCGAATCCGCTTCCGACAAGCGCTCTTCGAAGGGTTTCATCATGGCGATCGCGAAACCACCGTTTGACTTGGCAAGCCCATCGACAAAGCTAAAGCCGGTCGTGGTCAGCACATTGGCAACTCCGGGGGCGTCTTTGAGGACCTCATAGACCTGGCCCATCACCTCGTTCGTGCGATTGACCGAGGAGCCATCTGGCAACACAACCTCGACGAAATAGGCGCCCTGATCCTCGACCGGCAGAAAGCCCGAAGGGGCGGCTTTGAAGAGCGCGCCCGCGCCAAACATCGCAATCCCTAACAGGCCCAAGCCCAAAATCGCGCGCCGCGTGATCCGGGACATCACAAAGACATAGCCGTCACGCGTGTCGTCGATCCGCCGAGAGATCCAAGCGAGCGGTCCCTTCTTTGGACCCGTATGTTTGCGCAGCAACAGCACACAAAGCGCGGGGCTCAGCGTCAGCGCGTTGATCGCCGAGATCAGCATCGCAAATGACACTGCGACCGCGAATTGCTGGAACATGGTCCCCGTGATCCCGGGCACAAAGGCCGTGGGCACAAAGACCGAAAGAAGAACCAGGGTAATCGCAACAATCGGCGCCGTGATCTCAGTCATCGCTTCGTTGGTTGCCTCGGCGACGCTGAGATCGGGCTTCTCCTCCATCACTTTCTCGACATTCTCGATCACCACGATCGCGTCATCAACGACGATGCCGATGGCCAGGACCAGCGCCAGCATCGAGACCGTGTTGAGCGAAAGGCCAAGCGCCAGCATGAACGCCAAAGCCCCGATCAGCGAGACCGGAACCGCGATCAGAGGGATCAGGGTCATCCGGAAACTGCCGAGGAAGAAGAAGACAACGACGACGACCAGGCCGAACGCCTCGACGAGGGTATGCTCCACCTCCTCGATACTTGCCTCGACAAAGGAGACCGTGTCGTAGGGGATCAGCCAGGAGACGCCGTCTGGGAAGGAGGTCTCGACCCGCTCCAAAGCCGCCTCGATCCCAGCGGCTGTGGCGATCGCATTGGCTCCCGGCGCCAGATAGACGCCGATCATCGCGGTCGGCTGGCCGTTGAACTGGCTGACACTGTCTTGGGTTTTCGCTCCCAGCTCGACCCGGCCGATATCCCGGACATAGATGTAGGAGCCATCGGGCAGCGCGCGGACCACGATCTCCTCGAACTCCTCGACCGAGGTCAGCCGCCCCTGGGTTTGAACACTCAACTGAAAGGTCGGATCCGTGGTCATCGGTTGCGCCCCAATCCGTCCAACAGCGGCCTGGACGTTCTGGGCATTCAGCGCATTGATGACATCCGAGGGCGTGATCTCGAGATTGGTCATCCGATCGATATCGAGCCAGACCCGCATCGAATAGTCCTGCGCACCGAAAATCACCGCATCGCCGACGCCCCGGGTTCGCTTCACACTGTCGAGCACGTTGATCGTGGCGAAATTCGATAGAAACAGCGCGTCGTGGTCGGGATTGTTCGAGGTGATGCTGATCACTTGCAGCAGAGCCGAGGACTTTTTCTTGGTGCTGAGGCCCGAGCGGATGACCTCCTCCGGCAAAGCGGCCTCGGCCAGGCTTACCCGGTTCTGCACATTGACGGTGTTTATGTCTGGATCGGTCCCCGGGGCAAAGGTAACCGTCAAGTTGTAACTGCCATCCGAACCGCTGGTTGATTTCATGTAGAGCATATCGCTCACACCAACCACTTGTTGCTCGATGGGTTGCGCGACTGTCGCCTCGACCACATCGGCGCCAGCGCCCGGATAGGCTGCCGTCACCTGCACCTGAGGCGGGACAATATCGGGGAACTGCGCGATCGGCAGCTGGGTCATGGCGATCAGGCCAGCCAGCGAGATCACGATGGAGATGACCAACGCAAAGCGTGGCCGTTTGATAAAGAGCTGCGAGATCATGACCGGTCAGGACCCATCCGCAGGTTGGGCATCCACTTCACTGCCTGGACGGGCGCGTTGAATACCATCCACGATCACCTCATCGCCCTCTCCGAGGCCCTCGGTGATCACCATCTTGCCGCCTGTCAACTGACCGGTCTCGACATTCTTCCGCGCGACTTTTCCGTCTTCGACCACCAGAACGAAATAGCCCGCTTGGTCGCGCTGCAATGCGCGGGCGGGGATGGTGAGCGACTTCTCATCCGCGGCCAAGTTGAGATTAACCTCGACCAACTGCCCCGGCAGAAGCGCGCCATCAGGATTGGCAAAAACCGCGCGGATCAGGATCGTGTCCGTCCCCTCCTGCACCGAGGTATCGACAACCTCTGGCCGACCGGGTTCACCATATTCAGACCCGTTTGAAAGGGTCAGCGACGCCTCTACCTTGCCTCGTCCTTGAGGACTTGATGCGCGCCAGTCGAGATATTCGGCCTCGGAGACGGGGAAAACCGCATAGATCGGATCAATGCTCGAGAGCTGCAGCAATGGCCCGCTATCGGGCCCGACAAAGGCGCCGACATCGTATTCGGAGAACCCAACAAGACCATCAAAGGGTGCCGCAACGCTGGTATACGAGAGATCGAGCTCAGCATCGCGCAAGCTGCCTTGCAGTTCCAGAATTTGACCTTCAACCTTGCCCTGTTCGGCCTCAGCCCGTTGGACGACACTCTCGGCGACCGTTTCGGTGCTGAACAGCTTGCGCTGGCGATCCACCTCGATATCCGCGAGCGTCTTCTCCGCCTCGGCCGATTTGATCTGACCTTCGATCCGGGTGATCTGCGCTTCATAGGCGTCTTGCTCAATCTGGAAGAGGATATCGCCAGCAGCGACCGGACCGCCTTCGGTAAAGCCGATCTTCTCAATGAAGCCTGAGACCCGCGCGCGCAGCTCGATCTGCTGCGCCGCCTCGATCCGGCCCGTGTAGCTCCAGCGGTTGGCAACATCCTCGAGCGCTGCGGTAATCGTTGTCACGGCAGGTTTCGGGGCTTGTTGCTGCGCCTGAGCGGCTTGGGGAGCTGCGATCAAACCCAGAGCCACAATCCAAGAGGTCCATCGAAGTCGAGCCAAATCCATCGAGAACCTCCGCAACGATCAAGTGCATTTCTTGCCTAGAATTGGACGGGCACGCTCCACAAATTTCCCTGACCTGTCAATGTCGCAATCCAAGGCCCTTGGTGGACCGAGGCCGGCGGCGCCTCAGGAGGGTCCAGGCCCGCAGATCAAGGAGGACTTTCAGCAAGGCCCCGCCCGCAAGCACGGATAGAAGGACCTTAGAGATCGGCTCCATCGTTCCCTCGATCAAAAGCGCGTGGATGACAGTTCCCACAACCACAGTTATGACAAGTGCCGTGTGACCAAGCCGCCAAACCTTCGCCGAGATCCGAGTGCGGAAGACCGACAGTATAGCGGCCGCAAAGAGAGCCCACATCGCGATCACACCCCAGGCCGAGAACGGGGTCGGCGAGACAAAGAGCAACGCATCGATCACATCCGGCGGGCTTGTGATCCAAAGCCCCACGACATGGAGGATCACGGCGCCCAGCAAAAGCCCCCCAAGCCACTGGTGCCATTTGCGCCCATTGCGCCCTTTAGCCCCTGGCAAGAGCCCGCCCACTAGAAGTGGCTGCACCAGCAGGAGGCAAAGCGCCAGGACACCCGCCAGCCCGGCGGCGATATAGATCGGCTCGCGCCAGGCAAGCAACGGGCTAGTGGCGGCAAGCGCGAGCGGGACCGCGATCGCCAAAGCCAGAAGGGCCCAGGCAAGGATCGCTCGGGCTGGAGGCATGAGGTTCAGGCGGGCTTCAGCACAAAATGGGCCGCCAAAGTCTTGTCACGCGCGCTCGACATGACTGGGCGTAGAAAGACGGTCTCAAACCCATTCTCGTCGTAATCCGCATCATAGGCGAGATGTCCATGGGGTTGGCCGAACGCAGGCACGATTTGTGGCATATCCATCTGGAACTCGCCGGCCGCATTGGTCAGCGTTGCCCCATGGCTGCGCTTGTCGCGCTCATGCCCTTCGGTCGTATGGGCCCAGATCTGGATCCGCACGCCCTCGAGCGGTGCGCCATCACCGGCGCGCCGGACGGTGCCGGTCATCAAAAAGCCGCCACCACCGATCCGCTCGACCATAGGCGCTCCTGGCCGGAAGTTGTTTGACCCGCCGCGCATCGAGGGCGTCGGCGCCAACCCCTCCGCCTGAGCGGGGACAATCAAACCCGATCCGGCGGTTAGCAGAGTCGCTCCTGCCGAGGCACCAAGAAATTGGCGACGGGTGGTGTTTCTCGAACTCATCACGATCTCCTATCTCTGCGGGCCTTGCTCAAGCGTTTCACATCTACGTTTCAGATATGGTGCCGGTTGGCTGTGATGGAAGCCAAAACTTCGTTGATTTTCTAGGGGACAGATAGCTCCCTCACGACCCCGTCAGGAGCCCGACCCACGATCACCGGCTGATCTGATCACACCGCCTGAGCCTGGGTCAGAGCAATCCGATTGCCTTCGCTGTCCTCAATCTCGGCCACAAAACCAGCCGCGCCAAGATCTGTTTTCGCGTAGAGGATTTTCGAGCCGGACGCTTTTGCCCGTGCGAGCACGGCGTCGATATCGGGCACGTCGAAATAGATGATCACCCCATTGTGGGATGGCTTGTAAACATCTCCCTTAGCCAAAGCCCCGCTCGCCCCTGGCTGATCATCGTCGCGCGGAAAGAAGGCCATGTCATAGCCATCCACCGTCTCGCGCCGCAAATCATAGCTGAAAACGGCATGGTAGAAGGCCACAGCACGGTCCATGTCGGTGACCGGGATCTCGAAGTGTAGGACTGGATTGGGCACTTTGATTGTCTCTGTAAGTTCAAGTCCCACAGAAGGTTTGGAAGACCCGTTCCTCGGGCATCGGCGATTTGGCATTGGCGGGATCGGCGACGTCCTCTTGAAACGGCTTCGCGAGCGCGTCGACGAGATCTTCGAAGGGGGTGAAATCGCCGTCGATGCCAGCAGCGATTGCCATCTCGACGCGATGATTGCGGGGGATGATCTTCGGGTTGACCTTGTTCAGCGCCTCGGCATCACCGCCGCCGCGCGCCCTCCAGTCCGCGTGCCACGCGCCGAATCCGTCACTCTCAGAAAACTGGTCACGAGCCGAGCCGTCCGCCAAACCTCGGAAAGTAAGGGTGAAATCCGCCCCGGCTTCCGCCATCAATGAAAGCAGCGTTTCGATGAGCTTGGTATCCCCTTCCTGAGCCCCTTCCAAGCCAAGCTTCGCCCGCATTTCGCGGAGCCAGGCCAGTTGGAACAGGTCCGAGAAGCCATTCACCGCCTCCTGCGCCTTTGAGAGGCGCGCATCCTCGTCGCCTTCCATCACCGCCAACAAAGACTGCGCCAGACAGGCGAGGTTCCATTGCGCAATCCGGGGCTGGTTGGAATAGGCATACCGCCCAGCATGGTCGATCGAGGAGAAGACCATCATCGGGTGATAGGCATCCATAAAGGCGCATGGCCCATAGTCGATCGTCTCACCACTGATCGTCATATTGTCTGTGTTCATCACGCCGTGGATGAAGCCAAGTGACATCCACCGCGCGACCAGCGCCGCTTGACGGGCAATGACGCCTTTGAGCAGCGCCAAGGCAGGATCTCGCGCATCTGCCGCCTCTGGATAATGGCGCGCAATCGCATGCTCGACCAGCAACCGCACAGCCTCCTCATCCTGGCGCGCGGCGAAGAATTGGAAGGTTCCGATCCGAATGTGACTAGCCGCCACCCGGGTCAACACAGCCCCAGGCTCGCGCCGCTCGCGGTACACCCAATCACCTGTCGTAACCGCGACGAGGGAGCGGGTTGTCGGCACCCCAAGGGCCGCCATCGCCTCCGAGACAATATATTCCCGCAAGACCGGACCGAGCGGCGCACGCCCGTCGCCATTGCGAGAGTAGGGCGTTCTGCCTGACCCTTTGAGCTGCACATCAAACCGAGCCCCATCCGGTGCAACGACCTCGCCCAGCAAAATGGCACGCCCATCGCCCAGTTGAGGGCTCCAACCACCGAACTGATGCCCGGCATAGACCTGGGCCAGCGGCTCGGATCCGTCCAAAACCCCGTTTCCCGCGAAAGCTGCAATCACTTCAGGGGTCTCAAGCGCCGCAGGCTCTACACCGAGACGCCGCGCCAACCCGTGATTGACCTTGACCAGCTTTGGCGCCGAGACAGGTTCCGGCGGCATCTTCGTGAAGAACCGATCTGGGAGTTGGACATAGCTGTTGTCGAAGGAAATAGCCGTCATAGGTACCTTGGCGCGCTGAGGGTCATCGGTCGTCGAACACATAGGCAAATTGTACTTCTGCGCCTGAGAAACAAGCGTAGGACATCTTCCGGGTATCGTCGGGCAACTCGCGCGCGCATGAGCCGATCACGCCTTCAACCAATCCTCGGAAAACTGAACGTCTTTGAGCCCGGCCAAATGCCTCACACGCTCCAACTCCGACACCAACCCTGCGACCCGCGCTTTTCCCATCCGGATCTTGGCTTCGGGCCAGAAAGCTCGGACGCGCAAAGCGGTCACGTCACGTTTTGCATCGATCCGGCCAATCATGTGGTCGCCCTGCATCACCGGGAAGACATAGTAGCCATAGCGCCGCTTGGCCTCTGGAACGAAGATCTCGATGCGGTAGTGAAAGCCAAAAAGGCGCTCGGCCCGGGCTCGATCCCGGAGCGCTGGATCAAAGGGGCACAACAGACGCACCCGCGATGACGGGTCTGGCAGGCTCGCGGCTTGATCAAGGCTTGCTTCGGTCGTGAAGCTCCGGCGCCGCGAACCATCCGCCATCTGAACATCCACCTCGATGATGCGACCTGTGGCGAGGGCGTCTTGGCTCCAAGCTTTGGCCTCATCCCGCGTGACGATCTCGAAGAAAGATGCCAATTCACCACTTGTGCCGAAACCCAGTCGCCCGAGCGCTGCGATCATCGCCCAATCAATGATCTCATCATCATCCATCCGGGTCGATCGGGTTGAATCGGGGATGACCCGCTCAGTGAGATCATAGAACTTCCGAAACCCCTGGCGATGACAGATTGCCAGTTGACCCGAGCGCCAGAGAAACTCGAGAGCTGTCTTAGAGGGGTGCCAATCCCACCACCCCGAAGACGACCTTTGCTCTCCCTCGCCAACATCAAGGGAACAGGCCGCGCCGTTCTCTGAGACATGCCTCAGGACCTGATTGATCTCTGCCTCCCAACCCGCCCGGCGATCCCGTGGCCAACGCGCCCTTAGGCGTGCTTCATCGCGGGCAAACTTCAAACGCCACATCGGATAGAAGGCCATTGGGATTGTGGCCGCGTCATGGGTCCAATGCTCAAACGCCGTCCGGCGCTGGGCGACCAGTCCCTCCAAAGCTCTGGGTCGATACTGGGAGCGGCGTGACCAAAGAATAAGATCATGCGCTCTTGCCAGCGTATTGACGCTATCCAATTGAACGAAGCCGAGCGCATCCAGGACAGATTCCAAATCCGCACCACGGCCCGAGCCAGCCCCCTGGCGAAGCAGAAGATGGCGATCGAGAAAGAGGCGGCGCGCCCGCTGATTTTCCAAGTGAGGTGGCGCCATTCGATACCCCGATCGGCAAGATCATCACACGAGTCTTACCACCGCCCATCAACTAGAAATACTTGGAGAGGTCCTCGACCCAGTCGCGGGAGACATCGCATTCGTGCCAAACACCAAGTTTCCAAGCACCTGAGTACCATACTCTGGCCCATCCTCGAGTAAGAACCCTTGGCCGAAATGGCCGCAGAGCACATCTTTCTCAAACAGAACTTTGAACGCGCCGTGGATCGTGGCGCCGTTGTTGGAGCTCTGATGAAGCGCCATATCCTGGACAAATTGCGTCACCTACCGCCCAACCAGGCCTAACCTGAACTGTCTGGTTCATGGATCAGGACGAAAAGGGTGCGACGCTCGCCTGATCCATAGCCTTCCAGCAACGGCAGGTCGTCGCTGAGAGGTCATGATAGGCAGGGCTTCTGCCACGGATACCCCGACGATCACTTCGACCTCGGAACTCAGACATCTGCCAGTGTCTCATGGAGAGCGTCTACGAAGACTTCGGCCTCTCCCTCGGACAGGCAAAGCGGCGGGCGGATCTTGAGCGTATGGCCGAATTTGCCCGCGGCGCCAATCAGGACACCTCGGTCCTTGAGCCCGTTGATCACTCGCGCAGCAAGGGCTGGATCGGGCTGATCAGGCGCGGCTTGCTGGCTCAGATCCACGCCCAGAAACAACCCCGCTCCTCGGATGTCTGAGATCCGTGTATCTTGCCGCGACAATTCACGCAGACGCGCGCGCAAATGCGCTCCGACGCGAGATGCATTGTCCATAAGGTCTTCATCCCTGATCACCTCCAGCACCGCCAATCCAGCAGCCGCAGCGACCGGGTTGCCGCCAAACGTGTTGAAGTAGCCAAAATCCTCGCAAAACGCGGAGAGCAAGTCTGGCCGAGTTGCCATTCCTGACATTGGAAACCCATTGCCCATGGGTTTGCCCATGGTGACGATATCTGGCGTCACGCCATGGCGGGCAAAACCCCAAAATGTGGCCCCTGTCCGGCCAAACCCCGGCTGCACTTCATCGGCGATGTAGAGACCGCCTGCCGCCTGCACCGCCGCAACGACCGGGGCTAGGAAGCCAGCGGGATCCGGGAACACACCATCCGAGGAAAAGACCGAGTCACACAGAAATCCGGCGAACCCGCATTTGCGCCGCCTAAGCCGTCCAATTGCCTTGGTGACCTCACGTGCGAACCCAGTCGCAATGTCGGTCCCATAGGCCACTTTCGAAGGCGCCGGGACTGTTTCTATGAAACTCGGCGGCTTGCCTTGCTTGTAAGATGATGGCGAGGCCTGGATTACCAGATGGGTATTGCCGTGATAAGCTGTCTCGGTCACCACAAAGCCTGAGTGGCCGCTGGCCTTCATCGCAACCCGCATCGCCAGATCGTTTGCCTCACTTCCCGAGCAGGCAAGAAGTACGTTCGACAGAGTTGCGGGCAGGCGCTCCTTCAACACCTCGATATACATCTCGGTGGTTTGGTTCAGATAGCGCGTGTTTGTGTTGAGCCGGGTAATCTGGTCCGTGATGGCATCGACCACGCGGGGATGTGAGTGTCCGACCGAGGGCACGTTGTTGTAGAGGTCTAGATAGCGCCGACCATCTGCCGCCTGCATCCAAGCGCCTTTGGCTGAGACCATCTCGATCGGGCGCTGGTAGAACAACACCGATGCAGCGCCAAAATTCGCCTGCCGACGGCTCACGATTGCATCGTCGCGACCTGCGTCCTGGCTCGCATCAAATGCGTTCATATCGAGGATCTGGCGGGCGATGAGTTGATCCGCGCCAGCCGGTTTTCCCTTGGTTTTGCCCACCCGATCAGCCCTGCCCTGCCAAGTAACGCTCGGCGATCTTGACCGTGTCGTCGGTAAAGGCAGTGCCCATCTCCTGCGCGGTTGGGGTCTCGGAATGGCTGGCAATCCACGCAGTCAGTTGCAGGCGGCGCAGCATGATGAAGGTCGGGAGCTCCGCCTCCACCTCCGCTGGCAAATCTGCAACGCTCCGATACCCTCGGCACCAGGCGTCTTTGAGGGCGGGAATGCTCGGGTCT
>JBCDAS010000045.1:0-18058 GCA_039185235.1 Pseudomonadota bacterium | reverse complement strand
CTCGCGAACCTGCTCCGGGACATGGGCCGGTTTGAGGAGGCGGAGCCGCTCTTCCGCCAAGCGCTCGAGATTGACCAGGCAACGATGGGGGAGGGGCATCCGGACTATGCTATCGACCTCAACAATCTCGCGGGTCTGCTCCGGGACATGGGCCGGTTTGAGGAGGCGGAGCCGCTCTACGCCCAAGCGCTCGAGATTGACAAGGCAACGATTGGGGAGGGGCATCCGGACTATGCCACCGACCTCAACAATCTCGCGAACCTGCTCCAGGCGATGGGCCGGTTTGAGGAGGCGGCGCCGCTCTTGGATCAGGCCCTCGCGATCTTGCAAGAGCGGTTGGGGCCGGACCATCCGAGCACCAAGACCGGCATCAAAAATCGCGAGATCTTCCGCGCCAAATGGGCGGCGGCGCGGGGGGAGTGAGGCGGGGCGCCCGCTACCCGGTCGCGCCGCCTTGGAACAGCCAGCGGGTATAAGCCTCCGGATAGCGCCCGGTCACCTCGGCCAACAGCGCCAGGCTCTCGGCAGTCAACACCCCCTCCCACTGGCCCGAGCTGCCTTTGTTGAAAAACCGCGCATTGTCCGTCCACATGTTGAAATTCGTATCCGGCGCCGTTCGGTCGGCCCGGCGCTTCATCGCGGCAAAGCCCGCGGCCTCGACCAGGCTGGGCCAGAGCGTCTCCGCCACCTCGATCTCCAGGAACGCCGCCAAGCGGCGCATCTCGCCCTCCAGATCCGCCTTCAGATCGGCATAATGCATCAGATGCATATTCGCCTCCGCGCGGTGCTGCCAAAAGCTGTAGCCATGGCGAAAGACCGACCAATAGGGGGCGCCGTCGCTCTCCCAAGCGAAGATCCCATGGGTCAGCCAATGGCGAAAGAGGGCATTGGGCTCCTCCGGCAGATCCGTCTGGCCAGCCCCGCTCGCCTTCTTCTCGCGAACAAAGATCGCATCCGCATCTGGGTTGCTATTGGTCAACTGGTTCATCATCGACATGAACACATCGCGCGGGTCGCGCTGGACGACGACATAGCGCGCCTCGGGCTGCCAGCGCAGCCCATCCAGCGCCGTGTGGGTCTTGATAAAGCGCCTGTGGGTCTGGGCGGCATAGATCGCATGGATCACCTCAGCCTCCACCGCGCGCAGCTCCATCCAGGGAGAGATCTCCGCCAGCGGCATCGGCAGATCCGGCGTCTGAAAGATCAAAAGCGCGCAGATCATCTGGGTCCAAGTGGTGCCGGCTTTGTAAGGCGTGCAGACCAGAATATCGCCTGGACGGTGCGCGAACCCCTCCCATCGAGCGCTGTCCCAGACCCGGTGCTGGTAATGGCGCAGTGGCAGATCGGTGAGGGCGAATTGGTCCATGGCATCCTCGCTTGCATCGCGTCGGAGAGAGCCTAGGGCGCCTGTCGATCCAACAAAACCGTCTTTGCCCGCGATCGCCCAGATCCCCCGACCTCTGCGGTTTTCCCAAAAGATCCGACGGCACAGATCTTTTGTCCCGCTTTTTCCCGGATCTGTTAACCCGTCCGAACCGCGGATCTTTGTCCCGCAAAGTCGCGGGTTTTCTCGAGGCCAAGGGCAGGGTAAACGGGGCCGATCAGCGAGGAGAGCCCCATGCCCTACACCCAGTTCGACCGGACCATCAAAATCGCACCCTCGATCCTCAGCGCCGATTTCGCCGATCTGGGGGCGGAGTGCCGGGCGATCGAGGCCGAGGGCTGCGACTGGGTTCATGTCGATGTGATGGACGGGCATTTCGTACCCAACATCACCATCGGCCCCAATGTCTGCGCCGCAATTCGCCCGCATATTCAGGGGGTTATGGATGTGCACTTGATGATCTCCCCCGCCGATCCCTACCTTGAGGCCTTCGCCAAAGCGGGCGCTGACATCATCACCATTCATCAGGAGGCGGGCCCGCATCTCGACCGTTCGATCCAGTTTATCAAGTCGCTTGGGGCGAAGGCGGGGGTCGCCCTGAACCCCTCAACCCCGCCGGAGACCCTGGAGTATGTGCTTGATTCCATTGACCTTATCTGCGTGATGACGGTCAATCCTGGCTTTGGCGGGCAAAGCTTCCTCGAAAGCCAGTTGCCCAAGATCGCCACGCTGCGCGAGATGATCGGCAAGCGCGAGATCCATATCGAAATTGATGGCGGGGTGGTGCCTGCGAACGCGGGCAATTGCGCCGCCATGGGGGCGGATGTGCTGGTCGCGGGCTCGGGTGTCTTCAAGGGCGGCTCAGCCGAGCAGCCCACAGTTTATGGTAGCAATATCAAGGCGATACGAGAAGCGGCAGAGGCTGCGCTCTAGCGAACAATGCGGCTGTATTTCGCGCCTTCCAGGCTCGCGCCAACCAAAACGCCATCCTCGCCAAAGACGAAGCCGATGACCGGTTGGTTCAAGACGCTGCTATTGGTGCCGATATTCACGCCCGCATCGGGGAAGGTGACCTCGGCATCGGCGCCGACCTCCCAGCCATCCTTGCGCCGGAAGGTAGACAACGCGCTGTCGGTGAGGAAGAAGAGCGCATGCGAGGTCTCTTGCAGCCCCGCCTGAAAGCCCACGGACGCCGCGGCGACGGAGTAATATTCCTCAGTCTTTTCAAAGGCATGGGTCGGGTCATTCATCCGCAATGCGCCCTCGCCATAGGACCCGCCAACGATGAAGCCGCCCTTGATCACATCGGGCATCACCAGGATTGCTTTCGCCTTGGTCGCGAGCTCCTTGCTGCCAGGATATTGCTTGTAGAGCTCCTGCAATGCCAGGTTCACACGCGCATCAATGACCGCGGCATCGGCGGCATGGGCATGGGCGGGCAGGGCGGCGGTGGTCGCCAACGCGGCGGCAGTGCCCAAAAAGCTGCGACGGTCAAGGCTCATCTTGCGTTCTCCTCGTGACTGTACACGACATATGGGAATCAGGGGGTCTGTGGCAACTCCTCTCTGGCAGGAATTGTTCCAGATGATACTCTTTCACGCAAACGTGCAAAGGACCCGTCACATGCGTCTCTCCGAAGTCGAGCCCTCGATCAATGTTCTGGGCGAGGATCTCGCCCCGTGCTCCACCGATCCGATGACCGGGTTTTACCGCAATGGGTGCTGCGATACCTCGGCTCAGGACCATGGCAGCCATACCGTTTGCGCGGTGATGACCGAGGAGTTTCTGGCCTTCTCAAAAGCCGCGGGCAATGACCTGTCTACGCCCAGGCCTGAATATGGGTTCGCCGGGCTCAAACCTGGGGATCAGTGGTGCCTCTGCGCCGCGCGGTTCATGCAGGCCTATGAGGTGGGATTGGCCCCGCGCGTGAGCCTCGTCTCGACCCATAAACGCGCCCTCGATATCGTGCCGTTGGATGCGCTGAGAGAGCACGCGTTGGAGCGGAACTAGCCGCCTCTGACCTCCCGAAATCACGGCGGATCTAAGGCTCGCCACGGGCAGGCATTCCAGCGTTCTGATCCAATCCGGTTCAATTTTACAGAAGAATTTCTGCGTCGGAGACGGCAAATGTCTCAATTTGGGTCAATTCAACCAGAACGAGTATCCCAGAGGCCGAAACACCCTCTTCACGAATCGCTAGTGTTCAGGTGTTATATAGTCCTCTGGGTTCGGTTCTACTTGCGTGCTTGAGCAACCCAGGCTCATCGATGATTTTTGCGTTCCTATGGTAGCGCCGGTCCTGCCGGCGGCAGAGATGTTCCAATTCGCGGGGACCCATGCGCCACTGGATAGACAAGACGACAGAGACACAGACTCGCAGCGCGCGGAGCAAGTCGCGCGACCCGAGTTTCAGTGCAATTCTACCTCTCAAAGGCCGGGCAGAGTTGAAACGCTCGGCTCTGATCAAACAACTCCGAGAAGAGCTTGGCGAAGGCGGTCCAGAGGTCACGGTTGACCCCCTCGAGGCGGATATCGAGACCCGGCGCCCCTGGCTGGGTTTCGGCGCAAAAGCCCCCGAGGCCTTCGTCTTCTCGATCGACTCGATCCGCATGCTTGTCACACTCGAGCACGCCAAATTCGAGGAAAGCGGCGGGATTCATAGCTTCATCAACCCCAATCTTTGGGAAACAGGGGCGGCTGATGCGGCGGAGCATTCGAGTTTCGTGACGATTCTCGAGCTCTCGGACGCACCCTATCCCCATCCCGATGAGGTCTTTGACAGGGCCGTGGCGGTCACCATGACGGCCTCGGCGGTGTCCAAGGTCCTGCCAGCGACCTGCGTGTTGTGGCAGCCCGCGCAAAACGCACTCCCGCTTGAGATTTTTCAAAACTGCCTCGAAGACTTGCAGGCCGAAGTGGCACCTCTCCTGCTCTGGTCACGCTGGAATCTGATCCAGCCCAAGGATGGCGAGCGGGATCTGCACGCCGGTCTCTCAACACGAGGCCTCTCACCCCTGATCGGCCGCGAGATCGTCGCACCACCCTCGCAGATCCCGACTGGGATGATGCTCGAAAACGTGTTCCGTCTGGCGAGCCGAATGATCAATTGGCGCTCGAAACCCTGTGAAGGCGCGATCATCGGGCAGGAGGCGCCGACGCGGCTCAAGATGCGGCGCAAATCGGTCTATTCAAACCGGCCGTTCTACGAACTCGTCCCGATGGGCTGATCAACCCTTTGAAACCGCTTGCGTCTGGCCGAGCGGTTATTCAGGGTTGGTTGCATGCCAGAGCAGACTTCGAGACAGGCGCGCATAATCGGTGGCGGCATTGCCGGCTTGGCGACGGCCATTGCTCTTACACGCGTGGGCTGGCAGGTGACGGTCGAGGAGCAAGCGCCGGCTTTCACCGAGGTTGGGGCGGGACTGCAGATCAGCCCCAACGGCGCCCGTGCGCTCATGGCGCTCGATCTCTTCGATACAGTGGCTGAAAAGGCTTTCCGGCCGGAAGCGGCGGTTATGCGCGACGGGATCTCGGGCTTCGAGGTTCTGCGCGTTCCCCTGGGCGAGGCGGCGGTGAGCCGTTGGGGGGCGCCCTATCTCCACCTGCACCGGGCCGATTTGATGGCTTGCCTAGCGCAAGCCGCTGAGGCGTTGGGCGTGAACCTAAAGGCTGGTGTCAAGGTCGAACCAGGAACGTTTCAGACAGGCGAGGGATTGCCGCTCACGATCATCGCAGCCGGGGCGCGGAGCGGATTTGCCAAGCGAAAACCAGAGTTTACGGGGCAAGTCGCCTGGCGCGCACTGGTTCCAAGTGATCGGCTGCCGAGTGATCTGATTGCGCCAGAGGCAACCGTTTGGGCCGGGTCGGGTCGCCATGTCGTGACCTACTACTTGCGCGGCGGCGCGTTGGTGAACATCGTCGCGGTCGAGGAGCGCGAGGAGTGGGCCAAGGAAAGCTGGTCCGAGCCCGGCGATCCCGATCAGTTACGCGCGGCTTTCGCCGGTTGGCATCCGGCCATCGAAACGCTGTTGGAGAAGGTTGATACCTGTTTCCTTTGGGGGCTCCACGATCGCCCAGTGATGCTTGTGCTCCACCCTAACAACACGGTTCTGATCGGCGATGCGGCGCATCACACGTTGCCGTTTCTGGCCCAGGGGGCTGCGATGGGGATGGAAGATGCGGTGACGCTGGCGCAATGCCTCGAAGGCCGCGAGGTGCCTGTCGCCCTGGCCCGCTACACCGCGCTCAGGCGCGATCGGGTGGCCAGAGTCTATGAGACGAGCCGTCGCAATGCGGAGCTTTTCCATATGCGCGATCCTCTGCAGCGTGTTTTGTCGCGTGGGCCAATGGTTCTGGCGTCTCGCTTGCTCCCAGGGGTCGCTGCAGCGCAATTGGACTGGCTGTATGGATTTGACGTGATGGAGGCTCCATGAAGACCACGCCGTTCTGGCATGAGGCGGCCCCGCCCGAGGCGCCGAGCGGTCTGGAGGCGCCTCAGGAGACAGAGATTGCGATTGTTGGTTCGGGCTTCACCGGGCTGAACGCGGCCAAAACCCTGGCCGAGGCGGGGCGGGCGGCGATTGTGTTCGACAAGGGCCCGCCCGGGGCTGGGGCCTCGACCCGCAATGGCGGCATGATTGGCTGGGGCCATCGCGGCAGCATGCGCAAATACGCCCGCAAGTATGGCGAGGCTCAGGCCAAGGCGATGATGGCCGAGGCGAAGATCTCGCTCGATTACACGACCGGGCTGATCGAGAGCCTGGGAGATGCGGCGAAACATGCCCAAACCGGGCGGTTCCTGGGCGCGGGCTCACCTAAGCATTTCGACGATCTCGCGACCTGGGCAAAAGACGAGGCAAGCGCGCTGGGGATGGAGGTCGAGATCGTGCCTCAGGCCGAGCAGAGCGCCTATGTGGGCTCGGAACTCTACCATGGCGGGCTGTTTTTCCCGCAACACGGGGCGGTTCACCCGGCCCTGTTCCACCGGGGGCTTTTGGTGGCCACCCGGGCGGCGGGCGCGCAAGTGATCGATCACTGTGCGATCGAGCAGGTCTCGGGTGGGCCAGGCGCCTGGGTTCTGCGCCATGCCAAGGGAGAGACCCGCGCCAAAGAGCTGATCTATGCGGGCAATGGCTATACCGGTGGCGGCCAGGGGCCGTTCGGGCCGATGGCCAAGCGGCTGATGCCAATCCCCTCCTACATCATCGCGACCGAGCGGTTGGGCGCGAACTGGATGTCGACCCTCTTTCCCAAAGGCTGCAATATCGTCGAGACCCGCTCGCAGCATTCCTATTTCCGCCCGGACCCCTGGGGGGAGCGGATCCTCTATGGCGGGCGGGCCTCGCTCACGGTGATGGACGAGCATTTCTCCGCCCGCCGCTTGCGCGATATTATGCTCAGCGTCTTCCCGGATCTGGGCGATGTGGCGCTGACCCATTCCTGGAAGGGTTTCGTGGCCTTTACCTTCGACGGCGCCCCCCATGTGGGCCAGGCGGAAGGGGTCTGGTATGCCTGCGGCTATAACGGCTCGGGCGTTGCAATGGCGCCCTATCTGGGGTGGCGACTGGCACAAAAGATCCTGGGCACTGATCAAGGGGCAACGGGATTTGACCCGGTCCCCTTCAAACAACAGCCGCTTTACTCAGGCAATCCCTGGTTCCTGCGCGTGGTCGAAGCCTGGATGCGCGCGAAAGACCAGATGGACGGGGTCAAGCGGGTTCAAAGGCGATGATCACGCGGCGGACCTTCTTGAGGACTATGGGCGGGCTCGTTGCTGGTGGTTTCATGGGTGGGGGATACGCATTCGGGGTGGAGCCCTTTCGCCTGAGGGTTCAGCGGTACACGCCCCAGATCCGAGATTGGCCGAACGGGCTGCAGATCCGCATCGCGGTTTTGGCGGACCTGCATGCCTGCAAGCCTTGGATGACCGTTGGACGCATCCGCCATATTGTCGAGGAGACGCAAGCTCTGACCCCGGATCTGATCCTGCTGCTCGGCGATTACGGTGCGGGCACGCGCTGGGTCACCGACTGGGTGCATTCATCCGAGTGGTCCGAAGCGCTCTCGGCCCTGGCTGCTCCCTTGGGCGTTCATGCGGTTCTGGGCAATCACGATTGGTGGGAGGATCGCACCGCGCAAAAGAGAGGCCACGGGCCGACCTTTGGCCAGATCGCCCTCGAGCGGGTCGGCATTCCCGTGCTTGAGAACCGGGTGACGCGGCTGGAAACCAAGGCGGGGGCGTTTTGGATCGCTGGGCTTGGCGACCAGATCGCGCTCTTGCCGGGCCGAGGTTGGGGCCGGACGCGATGGCAGGGGATGGATGACTTGCCCGGCACCCTCTCTCAGGTGACAGATGCGGCACCGGTCATTTTGATGGCGCATGAACCGGATATCTTCCCCAAAGTGCCGGACCGGGTTGCGTTGACGCTTTCGGGGCATACCCATGGCGGTCAGGTTCGCATCATGGGGCGGTCGCCGGTGGTCCCCTCGCGCTATCGCAATCGATATGCGTATGGGCATGTCACTGAACCTGGGATCGAGGACCCTTCAGTTGAACGGCATCTGATCGTCTCTGGTGGGCTTGGCCTGTCGATTTTGCCGGTCAGGTTTGGCGTTCCACCCGAAATTGTTCTTGTGGAACTCGGGGTTTAGGACGAGCGGATGAAGTGGACTTGGGTGATCAGGCCGTCTTGGACCTCGTAGATCGCGACCACGTCGATGGGGGCGCCGGGGACGCCTTCGATGGTTTCCCGATCGATGGCGAAATTGGCGATGTCGCAATGGGCGTGGACCCGGCAGCTGAGATTTTCGTTCGCAAAGCGCGTGGCATAGAATGCCCGGATCTCACCCAGCCCCTGGGCGAGCACGGTTTGGGAGGGAAGGTCGACCAGCCGTGCGGTCTCGGCGAAGAGCGCGCAGAAGCCGTCGAGATCACGGGCGTTATACTTTACAAGTTGCAGATCGGCGGTCTCCCGGGGCGTGCGCATTGGCTTTATCCTAAGTGCTTTCGGAGAGGCGCTTGGCCTGCGCGACCCAATCATCCCGGGTAATCCGGCCCTTGAAGTTCAGCTGATCATCAATGGTGGCGATATCATCCTCGGTCCAGTTTGCGATCTGGGTGAATTGGGTGATGCCAAGCCCGTTGAGTTTCGTTTCAAGTTTAACTCCAACCCCCTTGATTTGTTTGAGATCGTCCGGCTCAGGCGCCGTTTCTGGAGCCCGGATGCGAATAGGCGGGGGAGGTCTCTTCGCTTTTGCCGGGTCAGGCGACGGAATTGGCTCTTGGGACGGCTGTTCTTCCTCTGAGGGGTCTTTCGTCGCTGTCTCTGGGATCTCTGCCGACGGGTCTGGTTCTGGGTCTGACTCAGGCTCCGGCACCGCGGGTATTGGCCTGCCAGAGCTGCGGAGTTGCGCTTGCGCTTGCTCGAGCCGTGTCTCCAGATTGGCCCGTGCTTTTGTGCAGATGTCGAGCTCGGTCCGAAGTCTGCCAACCTCGCCGGTTGTGCCTGCTGCATCGGCTTTGCGTTCTGCTGCACGCGTGCCTTCGGCGCGGGCGTTCTGCAGCGCCTCCTGCTTGCGCCAACCCCAAACCAGGTAGCCGAGAACAAGGCCGAGGCAGAGCGCGACTGCATAGTAGACCACCATCTGCACATGCAGATAGAGATCACCAGTTCCGATGAACAAAGGGGCAATTGCGAGATCGGCCATGGGGTCTCCTCGATGCGCTACTCAGTGAAGCTGAAGTCGATGCGCCGGTTCTGTGCGCGGCCTTCTTCGGTCTCGTTATCGGCGAGCGGGCGGCTCTCACCGAAACCCGTTGCCGTCATCGCTTCGGATTGCACGCCACGGGCGATGAGGGCCTCGATCACGGCCTTTGCCCTTCGTTCGGACAGCGATTGGTTCTGCGCCTCGGTGCCCACATTGTCAGTATGACCCGAGACATCGAGCTTTAGCCCGGTCTCATTCGCGCAGCGCAGAGCAACCGACGCAAGGCGATTGATCAGCACGCGCGCTTTTGCGTCGATGCGGGCTGAGCCGGTCACGAAAGTGATCTTCTCGGCACTCAGTGCTGTGCGCGCCTCGCGGTCGCAACTGGTTGGAGTGGCATCGAACTGGAGCTCGGGCAGCCAGTACTCGCCTTGAAGGCGCTCGGTTTCGACGGTGACGAGATTGATCCGCCGGTCGCCTTCTATGGCGGCCAGTTCAGTGCCTTTGATCCGCGCGCGCCAGTCTTTGGGCAAGAGAAAGCTCATCCAGGTCTCCACATCGCCCTGCGTGTAGCCCGGCGCCAAAGTGCCATCTGCGGTGATCCGTTCAGGCTCGGCCAGGATCGTGCCGGATTGATAGGCGACGGCCAGGCGACCCATCGCGCCGAGCACCTGGCGCCACACCTCCGGCGGGCCTTCGCCCGTGGCGCTAAGCGCTTCGCCTTGATCGGCGCTGGTCAGCGCGAGGGCATCCTCTGGTGTGATCTCGGCTGGAAGGATCCCATCGAGGGTCGTCCCCGCCGCCCGTTCCATCCGCAAGGCGGGGAGGGGAGGGGGATCATCAATCATAAGCTCGGCTTGCCACCCTTCGGGCAGGGCGGCGTTCAGGGCGGCGCGGGTGGCTTGAGCTGAGAATTCACGCGTCACAGTGCCTGCGAGCGAGAGCCGGCCCTCGGTCACCGAGACCTCGGCTTCGCGCAGGCGCGGTGTGATGATGGCGAGGGCGTCGATCAGGTTCTCCCAGTTCTTCGCATCCCCGCCCGCGTCGCTGAGCACCTGGGCGGTGTCGATCTCGGGCAGAACGGATGGCAAGATTGCCAGATCGAACGCCTCTGGCAGGCGGCCCTCGGCCCGGGCTGGGCCTTCCATCGGCACTCTGAGCAGCAGTTTTGGCGCGGGATCAGGCGAGAGAACCGTCACGTCGATCACCCAGGCGGGATCAAAAGTCGCTTGCAGCCGGTCGAAATCCTCGGAGGTGGCGACCGTGCCGGACAGCGCCAGGCGCCTGTCCTCTATCTCCAGCCGCCCGTCGCGCATCAGCGAAAGTGAGCCGAGCCCGCTTTCGACCAAAGCGGGCCAATCGGCGCCGGGCATGCCTTGGGCCAGCTCGATGGCGCCTCCGGCACCTTTGCCGCCCAAAATGCTGGCCCTTTCGGAAAGACGTGCCTCGATGGCTTGATCCGGGGCATTGCCCTGCCATTGAAACGCGCCATCGCCCTTTGTCGCGACGAACCGATAGGGCGAGGCAACCGGCAGCTTCACATCGATCGCCGTCTGCCAATTGCCGAAACTGTCCTCGCTAAGCGCGGCAATGGCTTGGTCTCGCGCCGCAATGCCATCAGCCAACCCGCTTAAAACGGCGTCGCGATCGGAGAGGCGGATCGCTCCATTCTCTAGAACCATCATGGCGGCCAGACCGGCCAGAACCATCCCTGACCAGTCCTCGTCTTGCATACCGGTGGCGAGCGTCAATGAGATCTCGACCCCAGCCGCACCCGCTAGGGTCTCTGCCTCGCGACGAAGCGCTTCCTCGACTGCACGACTGGGGACAACGCCGGTCAGTGCGATCCGACCATCGGGGGATTGCCAAGCGCGCAGAGTGTAGGGCTGGGCCTCCTCCAATACATAGAGGCGATCGGTCACCACAACCCGGCCTTCCACCCTCTCGACAGCTGCGATCAGGCGCAATCGCTCCTCGTCACTGTCGGCAATCCCGCTGATCGTGATATGCCGCCCCGAAGTGCTGACCGTAATTCCATGCTTTGCAGTGCCTGCAATGGCGGCGTTCGCGCGTTGATCGATGTCCGCCTCGATCTCGGGCGCCAGATCAGTCAGCGCCAACCAGCCGCCAAACCCGATCGCCGCCACAACCAAGACGATTAAGACCGCCCGCATGCTTGTCCCCGTTCTTGCTTTTTATGCTGGATCCACCCAGGCGTGCAGGCTCCAGCATCCCCTTTTCTCAAAGGTATTCACCATTCCGTGCGCTCTGTCACCCGGGTCGGAGAAAATTGCTTTGCATGCGGTCTCTCCAGATTAAGTTTGGGCAAAGCTCTGCCGCGAGGAATCGATGCGCCGTTTTCTGTTTGCCCTCTGTCTTGTCGCGACCCCGGCCCTTGGCCAGAATGCGTCTCTGGAGGAATGCGCGAACCCGGCGCAGGAGGCGAGCGACACCATTCGCTTCTGCCAGCAGGCCTTGCAGGATAGGCAGCTCTTGCCGAATACGCGGGCGCGCGTGCTCACCAATCTCGGCGTTGGTTTGGCCGAGATGGGGCGCCATTCCGAGGCGATCTTGAACTTTGCGTTGGCGCGCAGCACCGATCCCGACCTGATCGTTGCCTATATCTACCGCGCACGCAGCAATGAGGCGCTCGGACGGCCCGAGGAGGCTTTGGCGGATTTCGCAGCCGCCCTTGCGGTGGCGCCCAATGACGGAGAGGTTTGGGCCGCGCGCGGGGCGCTGCTCCTGCGCCAACGCCGTCTGCCAGAGGCGGAGCAGGATTTGACCCAGGCGCTCACGCTCGATCAGACAAACCTCTCGGCGCGCTACAATCGCGGTCTTGCGCGGCTATCCGCGGGCGACGCTGCTGGCGCTGAGGAGGACTTCGATCAACTCCTCTCAAACCGGCCGGATGACATCGGCGCAATCGTCAATCGTGGTCAGGCACGTGCGGTTCTGCAAAAGGACACAGCGCTTGCCGATTTCGACAGGGCCGTTGCCCTCGCCCCCGATTGGGGCCCTGCTTACTACACGCGCGGGCGCTACTATGACCAAGCAGGGCGGAAAGAGGCGGCTGACGCCGACTACCTCCGCGCCCACGAACTCGGTGTGTCGAACCCCTTCTTGATCGAACGGGTCCGCCAGCTTTCCGAAAACTGATCATGTTGGCCCTTTTGACGAGGTGCGCGTATTTCCGCGCTTTCTCCCGGCTCCCCGGCTTGGGCTCGAGTTTTGCAACGTCAGACCTCGGCCTGGTCCGATTTCTCGGAAGTCGCCGGACCGCGCGCGTGCTTCTAATGCGTCCAGACAGAAGTGCGACGGATTTTCCCGCGTACCTCTTTCGATGAAACAGCTATAAACCCAACACATGAACAGCGCTCCCCTCCGGCTTGTTATCTTTGATGTCGATGGCACTTTGGTCGACAGCCAGGCATTTATTGTCGAGGCAATGCATCGCGCATGCCGGGCGGCGGGGGTTTCTCGTCTTGCGAAGGAGGAGATCCTGAGCATCGTTGGCCTCTCGCTTCCTGAGGCGATGGCAGTGCTGTTCCCAGAGCTGCCGATCGACCGGCAAACCAGAATGGTCGAGCTCTACAAACAGAGTTTTCTTGAGATGCGTCGCTCAATGGGCGGGGAGGCCGCTGCCCCGCTTTACCCAGGAGCTCTTGAGGCTCTTCACGACCTTGATGCGCGTGGCTATCTGCTCTCAATCGCGACGGGCAAGGCGCGGCGGGGCTTGGATCACATGTTGGACTCCCACGGGCTGCGCCGGTTCTTTCTGGGCACCCAAACCGCCGATGATGCGCCCTCGAAGCCGAACCCGCAGATGGTGTTGAACTGCCTGGCCGCGACCGGGGCAGAGGCGGTGGATACGGTGGTTGTTGGTGATACGGAGTTTGATCTGCAAATGGCCCGTGCCGCTGGTTGCCATGCGATAGGGGTAGCTTGGGGCTATCATCCTGTCGAACGGCTCCAGCGTGCGGACCCGCATGCGATCATCGACAGCTTCGACGCCCTGATCCCCCAGATCGAGGCCATTTGGGAGGTCGCATGAAGGTCTTCTGGTCCGAGGTGACGGTAAACCCGTCCGAGGCGGGCTTTGCAATTGCTCTCGATGGACGCCCACTCCGCACGCCGTCCAAAGCAGCGCTGACTGTGCCAACGGATGCGCTCGCTCAGAGCCTGGCGCTTGAATGGCGAGAGCAGACCGGTGCCGTGCGGCCCGAGACCATGCCCCTCACCCGCGTGGCGAATACTGTGATCGACCGCGTGATCCCGCATCAAGCTGCAGTCACTGCGGAGATCGCGCGCTATGGCGAGACGGACCTTCTTTGCTACCGTGCACCGGATCCCGCCGGGCTTGTCGCGCGTCAGGAAGCAGCCTGGAATCCGCTTCTGGATTGGGCCGGAGAGGCGCTCGGTGCCCCCTTGCAGGTCACGACCGGCCTCATGCATTGCTTGCAACCCGCGGAGAGCTTGGAGGCGCTTAGGCTCGCCGTCGAGGCACATGGTCCGTGGCAACTCGCTGGGTTACATGATCTGGTGACGCTCTCCGGTTCGCTGATCATCGGCCTTGCGGTCAGCCACCAGCAGACTAGCGCCGCCGATGCGTGGCCGCTGAGCCGGATCGATGAAGACTGGAACATCGAGGAATGGGGCGAGGATGCAGAGGCCGCCGAACTCGCCTCCCGCAAGCACCGAGCGTTTCTGGACAAGGAACGGCTTCTGAACTTGCTGCAATCCTGAACGAAGTTTACCAAAAGTAGGTGCTTTTGGCAGCTCGATTCAACGAAGGGCGGGGCAATTGAAAGCAAAAGATGTTCTAAAGCGGCTCGCGGGCTCGAGCCACCGAGGCAGTGCCTTCAGTTCCGACACGCTTGTGGAGGTCGCCAGCACATTTCCGGAGCGAATTGAAACCTCACTGGAGACCGGTTGTGGCGTTTCTACCGTGATGTTCTCCAACCTCTCTCAGAAACACTACGTCTTCGCCTATGACGATCGCGAAAGCCCCGAAAGCTCGGTCAATCTTGCGCAATCAAGCCCCGATTTCCTCTCAGAACGGGTCCAGTTCGTCTACGGCCCCACGCAGAAGACATTGCCGCGCCATGACTTTCCGGAAGAAACGCGGTTTGATGTGATTTTACTCAACGGGCCTCACGGCTATCCGTTCCCAGAACTCGAGTATGCCGTATTATATGACAAGCTGAAGCCGGGCGGGCTTCTCATCCTCGACGATATCCACATTCCATCGATCGGCAATATGTTCGCAATTCTCCGCGAGGATCGGATGTATGATCAAGTTGGTATTTTTGCGACGACAGGGATCTTGAGGCGCTCAGATTTCGAAGGTGTCGCGAGTGATGGAGATGGGTGGGTTGAGCAGGGCTATAATACTGCACGCTTCCCACTTGCGATGGAGCGTTTCGAACCCGATCGGGCGGTGCCAATAGGTGCGGTGCTTGACCTCTCGAAGCTGGCGGTTCAACGACAGTTGGCAGTCAGTGGTTTGTCTCCAGATCCAGCGGGCCGAGGGCTGATGACGATCGACTTGGCCGCGCGCATGGACTTGCATCTTGAACCTATCGAAGGCCCCCTAACGATTGCGCTGACCTATCAATCTGTCAGTCAAGAGGCTAGCCGAGATGCAGAAGTCAGGTTGGGGGAGGCCACCGTCCCGTTGCCTTACGCAGCCGCGACCACTTCATTGACGATTGTCACGGAACGCCCAAAAGATGGCTGTCTGAGGCTTTTAATAAGCCATCCAGCAGCCGCAACCGAACATGCCTTGGTGAGCACGCGTTTCGATTTCCGCCGCCTTGGCTCCATTATTTCGTCCATTCGCGTAAGCGATGGAAACCCAAAGGCTTCAATTTCATCTCCGGAGATGATCGCAGAAAGAAATCGTGGCAGTGAAGAGGCGTTTGCGACCGCTCTGGCTGACGCGGCAGATGAGTTCTTCCCGCAGTTGCCCGAACCCAGTGTGCGGGGTATCGGCCCGCTAGCCGGACAGCCGGTCCCGAACCTAATCTGGCACTTCAGCGAATTGCTGGCGGATGACGGGTTGGATGCTGCCGATCGTTTGGCCGCGACATTGCGAGATCGCAGTCCCACCCCAAACGAAATGGAGCTGATGAGTACGCGTCGGCCCTGGGATCACGTCGAGGTGTTGCTGATCCTCGATGAGGAGAACCGCAAGTCTGGCAGCCGTGTCCGCATCGTCGGCCTTGGTGCGGCCCGAGCGCTCTGGAAGCTTCGCAAGCGGTTGGAAGCAACCGGCAACCGAACGGTCAAGCGCCTTTGCCAGAGCATCTTCAAGCGCTATGTCGCGAACAGGGTTTCGGCAAATCGACGGCAAATCGCTTTCTTCTCAGGCCTCAATGACGTCAAGCGCCGTATGGACCGCATCGAAGCGAGAAAATGAAGCGCGTTGTGATCGCAAACTTCGTGCCGATCTGGCCGGCTTATAACGGCGGGCATCGGCGAGTGTTTTTTCTGGCCCGAGAACTCTCTCACACCTTCGACGTGGAAATTGTTGCTCCCGATTGGCATGGTCTAAGCCGGAGCACTGATTTCAGCCCGACCCTTCGAGAGACTCGTGTCGAGACGGAACCCATTCTTCGCCGGCATGTAGATCGATTGAGCGAGATCGGCCCGCTATTGGGTGACCTTGGCTATGGTCTGCATTGGCAGAAGGCTCAGCGCTACCAGGCGGTTTTGACTAGGCTCGTCGAAGAAGCTGACGCCGTGGTGACAACGCATCCTTACTCGATCTATGCACTCGAGGCCGCGCGGGGAGCGCGCGACATTCCGTTGGTTTTCGACTCTCAGAATTTTGAGCTCGAGCAAAAGCGGGAGTTGATCAATGGTCACACCGATGTACTGAAAGCGCTCTATGATCTCGAGGCGCACGCGCTCCGGATCTCGGACAAAGCGTTCGCTTGTTCGGAGGCGGACAGGAAGAATTACATTCGCGAGTACGGCGTTGCTCCTGATCATATCGCTTTGATCGAGAACGGTGTTGATGCGCGGTCAACCCCGGTTCTCTCGCCTTCTGATCGGAGCAAACTGCGCACGGAGCTTGGCTTGAACGGGCTCGTCACGATCTTTGGCGGCAGCTACCATGTGCCAAACTTCAGCGCTGTCGATGCGATATTGGAGGCCGCTCGTGAAGCGCCAGATGTGACGTTTCTGATGTTAGGGACGATCTGTGACTACCAGCCCTTGGCCGAGGCCGAGCTTGGCAATTTGCGCCGACTTGGACGCGTGTCTGAAAAGGCGAAATGGATGGCCTTCGCGCTAGCGGATGTGGGCTTGAACCCGATGACCCAAGGGTCGGGCACGAACATCAAGATGCACGACTACGCTGCCTCGGCCCTTGCAATCGCATCCAGCGAGTTCGGTGCGCGGGGCGTGCCGCTTGCGGCCGGTATCGACTATCATCAGGTCGAGCCAGGAGATCTTGGTCCCTGGCTCTTAGAGCAGGCCGGGCGGGGAGATCTTCAGGCGCTCAGGGAGATGGGTGCGAAGGCGCGGGAACAGATCCTCCGCCATTCCGACTGGTCGGCGATTGGCAAGCTCTATGTCGAGGAGTTCCAGGCGCTTCTTGCGTGATCAGCGCGCCGAAAGCATCCATTCGAGCGTCTCTTCAAGCGCGATCGGTTCCGGCGGATTTAGGATCTGACGCATCAGTTTGTCATCGCCGGACATCTCGTTGATCTCGTTGGCGCGGACAAAGGCAGGGTTCACACGGATCTCGATCTCATATCCTGCAAGCCGGTTGCACGCTTCGACGAGATCTCTCAGGCGATGTGGCCGCCCAGTGCAGATATTCACCGTCACGTTTGGTCGCGGTGTCTCTAACAGATCAGCGTAAAGGCCGGCAACCCGCCGAACATCGCCAAACTCCCGCGACACGTCGATATTGCCAAGCTCGATCACCGGTGCCTTTCGGCGGAAATGGCTGACGATCTTTGGCACGAGGAACTCCTCTCGCTGCCCATCTCCGGTATAGTTGAATGGCCGAACGATGGTCATGGGAAGGGCGTCCGAGTAGAGGCTGGCGACATGTTCCATCGCGAGCTTACTGATCGCATAGTGGTTGCCGGGTTGTGGCACTTTCGTCTCGGCAATTGCGCCTTCGAAACTGCCATAGATCGCGGCTGAACTGGCGAGAAGCACCGCATGGACTTCGGGGGAGAGGGTCTTCAGCGCCTCCAACAGCGTGTTCGTGCCGAGCGTGTTGACCTCGTAGAATTCGGCCAAATCCCCATGGGCGACAAAGGCTTGGGCCGCCAAATGCGCGACCGCTTCGGGTCTGATCTGCTCGATCTGCGCCATAACCGCGTCTCGGTCACGCAAATCGGCCGCGAGGTCAAAGACCTCATGTCCCCGGCGCGTGAGTTCATCGGCCAAGTAGGCGCCGGTGAAACCCGACTTGCCGGTGACGAGTATGCGCATCTTGAGCCCCCGATGCTACTGCAGCGCGCCCTTGGTCAGACGCAGAATATCCGCCTGCACCATCATCGTACAGAGGTCTTCAAGCGTGGTCTTCGGCTCCCAACCCAGCTGATCGCGGGCCTTGCTGGCGTCGCCGATCAGAAGGTCGACCTCGGCCGGGCGATAGAATTGCGGGTTGATCACGACGAGTTCACGCCCCGTGCTCGGATCAATTGCTTTTTCGTCGATCCCGGAACCAGACCACTCGATCTCGACGCCTGCCGCTTTGAAAGCCAAGGTGACGAAGTCGCGCACCGTCTCGGTCCGGTTGGTGGCCAGCACATAGGTCTCCGGCACGTCATGCTGGAGAATGCGCCACATCCCTTCGACATATTCCTGCGCAAAGCCCCAATCGCGTTTGGCATCGAGGTTGCCAAGCTCTAGCCGCGCTTGTTGCCCTGCTTTAATCCGCGCAACCGAGGCCGAGATTTTGCGGGTCACGAACTCTTGCCCGCGGAGGGGCGACTCATG
>JBCDAS010000044.1:0-18092 GCA_039185235.1 Pseudomonadota bacterium | reverse complement strand
GGCTGTTTCGCCGGCTTCTTGGGCTTGTTCTTGTTGAGCATATGCGCGGGCGGTTTGGGCTTGGCCTTTGGTGTTGGCATGACCGGGCGCGCTTCGGCATCGATGGTCTCGGTCGGAGTGACCGCGGCGATCTGGGTCTCCTTAGGCTCCGCCACTTCGATGGGTTTCGCCTCTTGGATGACCGGTTGCTCGACAGGCTTCGCGATCTCCTGTTCGACCGGTTCGGTGAGCTGCTGCTCGACCGGTTCGGGCAGGGTTGGAACGATCTCGGCCGGGGTCACCGTCTCGATCGGCTCGGCCTTTGCGATGACGGGTTCGGGTTCGACGGCTGTGACCGGCTTTGCCTCGACCGTTTCGGTCTGCGTCAGCTCCGGGGTCTCAACCGGTTCAGCCTCGGTCACCGTCTCAGGCGGCGACGTCTCCTCAGGGGGGATCTCGCTCGGCTCCGCCTCGACCGGATCAACCTCTGTCTCCTGTATCGGATCAGGTTCGATCAGATCAGCCGCTCCAGGCGCGCCGCCCGCTGTGCCGAGCGAGATCTCGAGCCCGCCAGAGCCCGCACCGATTGCACCGCTCGTATCCGGTGTCCAGATCACCCAGAGCGCCGCTCCAACATGCAAACCAACCGCAACCAAGGCGGCGGAGGCCATATGTCGCCCGCGAAGCTGCATCAGTCGCCGCCCCCAAGCTCTGGCACAGTCATCAGGCGCACCGAGGCGACGCCAGCACCACGCAGCTCTTCGATCAGCGCAACGGTGGCGAGCGCCGAGGCCCGGTTATCGGTCTTGATCCTAAGCTCCCCCACCTTCGCAGCGGTGACCGCCGCAATGAGGTGGTCCTCTGTGATGATCTCACCATTCAGCGCAAGCTCGCCCTCGGCGCCGATGGCGATGAGCATGTCATCCTGCGCCGGTTCGCCTTGGTTCACCGAATGCGGCGGGATGACCTCGAACGGGTCACTGGCCGAGAGGCGACCCACGACCATGAAGAAGATCAACAGCAGAAACACCACATTGATCAGCGGCAGAATGCTGTCATCCGACGAAAGCTGCCGGCGTGGTTTGCGAAACGATCCTCTCATCGGCCCGGCATCAGCGCGATGTCGCGCGCCCCTGCTTCGGCAAGACGGTCCAGGAGGGTTACCATTCGTTGCATATCCACGCCCGTCGCCGGGCGAATGAGGATGCGTTGATCCGGTTTGGCCTGTATGCGCGCGGCGACTTTGGCACTGAGGTCCTCCAGAGCCATCGTCTCGCCCGATAGTCGAACCCCCTGCGGTGAGAGATCGACCAGGAGAGAGCCCTGCACACCGCTCGCCGACCCCGGCTGACCGGCTGAGGAGACCTGGATCGACCGCCAATCAAGAAAGCTCGAGGCCAGCATGAAGAACACCAGCAGGATAAAGACCACGTCGATCAACGGCGTCAGAGAGATCTTCAGCCGCCTCCGCGTCTTAGGCCCGAGCCGGTTGGCCATAGTCAGCGATGCCGACATGATCCGTCTCCATGGCTGTTCCAGCGGCCCGTGCCGGGGCGAGTTCCGAGGCGAAAACCCCCGCAAGGGTCATGTCGAGCTGATGCTCGACCCGCTCGAGACGCCGCTCAAACCAGTTGAAGGCCGCAACGACCGGGATGGCGACCGCAAGGCCCACGGCAGTGGTCAGCAAGGCCTCCCAGATCCCGCCTGACAGGATTGCCGGATCAACCTGACTGCCCGCCGCCTCAAGCTGCGCAAAAGCTGTGATCATGCCCAGAACCGTTCCGAACAGGCCGAGCAAGGGCGCCAGCGCCGCGATCACTTCCAAGGGGCGCATCCAGCCGCGCAAACCCTCCAGCCGCTCAGCCCCATCGGCGTAGCAGGCCTCTCGGATCTTATCATCGGCGATCCCGCGCGCCTTGCCCTCCAGCGCCAGCGCCATGGTTTGGGCGACCGGGTTCTTGCTGCTGGCCGCTTTGTCGATCGCCTCATGCAGATGGCCTTGGCGATAGAGCGTCAGCGCCTCGCGCGCGGCCCGGGCACGACCGAGCCCGGCGCGTTGGAACTGCCAGAGCTTGGCGATCACAATGGTCAGAGCAAAGATCGAGAGAACCAGCAGGATGAGCACAACCGGCCCCCCCGCCTCGAGCATCGACAACAGGCGATCAAGCCCGCTCGCCGGTTCTTCAGGCGGCAGGGGCAGGGCCTCGAGCGCGCCTTCGGTTGCTTCGGTTTCAGCAACGATTGGGGTTTCGTCTGACATGGTGGATGTCCTAGTTGATCAATTCGACAGACCCGCGCGAGGCGGTTTCAATGAGGTCCAGGCAATCGCCGCGCGCGGCACCGTTGCTCTCGCAGGCAAGCACGTCATTGACCAGAATGCGGCTCAGTCCATCGCAGGGGATGGCGTCGATGCCGAAGACTTTGACACTGGTCCGTCCGGCGCGCAGCGGACCCATCTCGACCGCGAGCCGCGTGGCAATCACACCGTCGGGATCGAACATCACCAGATCCAGCGCCAGCTTATCAAAGGCGGCCTCGGTGCTGTTCTCGATCACGATATAAGCTTGGCAGGCGGTGCCAGCGGGCTCGAGCTTGTTCAACTCGACCCGCACCGTCTCGCCATTCGCGAGAGCCGTGGTAGATGCCAGAAGGACACTCGCCCCAAGCAGTTTCTTCATGACTTCCCCCCTGATGCCGCGATCGAGATCCGCGGCGCCTCCTGTCCTTCAAGTTCGCTTATCCGAGTTTCTAGCTCAACTATTCGCGACTTAAGATGGGTGATTTCCCGCTCACTTCCACTCAAACGTTTGGCGATTTTTCTCGAACCGGAAAAAATCTTAGATCGAGTCTCGCTAAGTCTTGTTCTCAGCTCGCCGCGCCGCTCCGCTGACCAGGCCCAGAACTGCTGCAGATGATCGGGCGATGTCGCGGCGATGCCCCAGCCGATCACCGTGATCCCACCCGCCCAAAGCACCATCACAGCCCAGTTCCCAAGCGCTAGAAACAGGAGGCCGGGCCCCAAAACGGCAACCCGCGAGAGCCAGAGATAGGGCCGGCTCTCCAAGCTTTCCTGACGAAAGGCGCGGCGGCGCTTTGGATTGGTGATCGCCAGATAGGCGGCCCCCACGGTTGAGAGCGCCAGCGAGAGGATCGTCAGGAACGCCGTCATTCGGCGGCCTCAATCACTCTCGGTCCCGTCCGAAGGGCTTCCTGACCAGCCGGGCGCAGCAGCAAAACGCCTGCGATCACCAGCAGAATGTCGATGCTGAGGATAATGCCGTTGCCGGTGAGCAGCGCCTCGCTCCAACTTGTGCCGCCCATCACATGGCGAAACAGCGGCAAACCGAGGCAGAGTATTCCCAGCACTTTGGCATAGGTGGCTGAGGGGTCGCGCTTTCCAACTCCCATCCAGATGGATGCCAGCGCAGCGACCGCAAAGGAAGCAGGCGTCCACCACATCGTGTCACCCGCTGGTAGGGTGACGAGAAAGCCATAGGTCGATCCAATCATCGCGATCGGCAAGCCCCAGATCGTGATCGTGATCGCCCGGTTGAAGCGGCGCCAGACCCGCTCCTCCTCCCGCCGCCGGGTCCAGAGCAAGAGGCCCGTGGCGGTGACATAGGCCATCGCCAGGCCCAGTGCGAGCCAGATTATCTTTGAGATCAGACCAGAGAAGCTGCCAAAATGCAGCGGCGCCATCAGCGAGACCAGGGTCGATCCGGTCGAGGGCACTTGGCCAAGCGCTGGCTTCACCCCGAGAAAGGCGCGGCTGACCCCATCGAACAACAGATTCTGCGAGGTCAAATCACCGCTCGCGGGCTGATGAAAGGCCGTCACTCTGGCCGAGGCGATGCCGTAATGCTCGATCAACAGCGTTCGCGGGGCATTGCCGACCCGCTCGGTCGTGTCGGCCAGAATGTAGTCGAGGCTCGCCAGCGGGGCGGGTGTCTGATCGATCTCTCCTTGGGTCGAGAGCACCATCTCGACCAAAGCTTCCTGATCCCCGCCAAAGGCAATGGTCGCCAGGACCGGAACGCCAAGCGACAATGCAAAGCTGAAGAAAGCACCGGTGAAGGCGAGCAGGATCCCAAACGGCAGGCTCCAACTGGCCGCCAGAACATGGCGATCCCGGGCCGAGACCAGCCGCTCGCGCCCGCGCGCAGGCAGAAACGCGTCCCGGATCAGGTGTTTGTGCATCAAAAACCCGGTGACGGCGGCCGCCATCATCATCAAGCCGAGAATACCCGTGAGCAGCAGCCCCCAGGGGGCTGGCACATAGAGGCGCACATGGATATCGACCAAGAACCGCTCCAACGCCGCCGCACGATCCGGGCCGGCGATATCGCGGATGAAGCCTTCCTTGCGCTCGAGCGTCTCGCCGGTTTGCGGATCGACCTTCAGATTGATCGCGAGATCCTCGATATTGCCGGTGGCTGGATTGCGCTCATGGGTGCGGAATGAGAGGCGCAAAGCACCGTTCTCGTCGTTCGAGACAAAGATCTCCTCGTAGAATTTCGGATCGATCTCGCGTGCCGATTTCCGCAGGTGCCGGTCGACTTTGCCCGAGAGCCCATGCTCGGCATGAACGCCGCCCTGGGACCAAATGCCAATTTCATGGGCAAAAACGGCGACCGCGCCGGTGACGATCACGACATAAAGCAACAGCCCCAAGACCACGCCCGACCAGCCATGAATGGCGGTCAATCGCTTGGTTCTCGATTGCGTCATCGCGATCATAGCAACCCCTCAGAACGCCGAAACAACGAGTGCGATATGGGCGAGGATGCAAAAGCTGATCACCAGGGTGGCGCGGGTCAGGTTCTCCTCCATGCAGGTATAGGTGAAGAAGACCACCCAGATCAGCGGGAAGAGAACAACTGGCATCACGAAGTGATCGATCCCAGCAGGCCCCGCCGGCATCCAGAGCGGCATCGCCCCCATGAACAGGATCGATGCGATCAGCGCTCCCGGCAGGGCAACAAGCCAGCGGACCAGAACCGGCCGGGCTTCAATGGCGCGTGACAACGCACCGATATAGTGCAGGAGCTTCGGCAGGTTCGGGACGCGCCGTTTCCGGTCTTGCGCATCGGATGGTTGGTCTATCAAAGCCATCTTTTCTAGCCGGTTGTCAGCGTGACAGAGGGCTGGCTTGGCTTAAACTCTGTGCCTGGCTCGCCGAATTGCCTTCCGTGTTCCGGAAATTCGCCCCGGGAGTCAAGACGAATGTTGCTGTGCAGCAGGGCTGGTTCCAAGCACCCGATGACCACCCAAAGGCGGGTCTGTCACGCGCCCCCTACAACGCGCGAGAGCTGTGACCGGGAGAGCCCGCACGCCAATAGGCCACGCTCAACTGGGTCTTTTTGCCCAGGCCGAACTCCTTTTTGAAGACGGTCCGGACCGCTTGCGCCGCGCTGAACTCACCGGCAAACCAGCCAAAGGAGACGGGCTCATTGGTGCAACTGCGCACCAGTTCAGCGACCCGATCCGAGAAGCTGTCCGGTGGCACCGCCGTCACCTGCATCTGCGAGGGCGGCATATAGGCGTCCAGCGCCTCTTGCGAGGGCGCGGCGGCAAAGACCTGGCCGGTGACCCGGCCCTCGACGCTTTCGATCAGGCGTGCGAGCGCGGGCAGGCCGGTGTAATCAGCGGCGAGGACGACCTTTTCGGTCTGCTCGAGACAGGGATCGCCAAACGGGCCCATCACGCCGACCGGCTGCTCATCGCCCTCGCAGGCCGCCCAGTCCGAGATCAGACCACCATCGTGATGGGCGATATCCACATCGATCTCACGCGCATCAATGCGGATCTCGCGGATCGTGACATAGCGGGTGTGAAGCTCGTCATCGCCCTTGGGCCAACTGGTCGAGCCATTCTCGGCAATGACCGGCCAGATCGGCGCGCGGCCCCGGGTTTCGGGCATCATCAGACGGATATGGACGCCGTCTTTGGTGAGGGCCTGCACATCGACCCCCTCCAACGTCACGCGGATCAATCCTGGGAAGATCTCGCGCCGGGCTTTTGCGCGCAGGATCCGGAAGTTCGAGGGCAACTCGCCCACATTGATCCCGCCGGTCCAACGCATGGTCTTGGTCGCTTCGAAGTCGAATTCCTCGAGATGTTCGATGATCTCGTCGCGGATGAAGATCAGGAAGTTCTCGCTGGGTGTGTCGATCAGAATATCGACCGCGCCCTGTTCCGCCTTCATCTCGACCAGGCAGCCCATCTCCTCCATCCGCAACAGGTTCGGCTCTGGCCAAGTGCAGGTGATGCCATGCTCGGTGAACTCCTCATCGCAGAAGGCGAGCAGGGCTTTGGCATCGCCGATCGTGATCGATCCGGTCGAGATCGCCCGCTCCCCATCCAGACCCCGGTTGGAGCCCTTAAACGACGCGAACCCGAAATAGAGGATCGCCAAGGGAACCAGAGCGAGGGGGATCGCGGCGAAGAAAGTGGGCAAATAGCCTTGCGTATCGATCACATAGCCGACCAGCGGCTCGGCAAAAGTCATCAGGATCATGTAGAAGGCGATCTGGACCGAGAAGTCAAAGCCCGGGATCTCGGGCCGGACCTTGTCCATCGCCCCTCGGAACATGACAATATCGGTCATCGCGATCGCCGCCCAAGCAATGACGATCGCATAGCGGATATTGTCGGGCATTGCAGAGGCGATGAAGGCGACCGCGATCAGGACCGGAATGTTGATCAAACCCACGATATAGATCGCCCGGACCCGGGGCAGATGGCGCAGCAGAGGCCCAAAGATGACCGTCGCGCCGCCACCTGCGCTCATCGCGAAGAGGCCGAACCAGACGGCGATCTCCTCGGTGCTCATGCCCTGGTCGACCATCATCAACCGCATCGGGAGCATGGTCATGATCAAGGGCATGCGCATGGTGCCAAGGATCGCCAGCCAACGCCCGATCTTGGGCTGGGTGAAGAACCGCAGCGCATTGCGGAACGTCACCGGAGGCGCGCCGCGCAGGCGGGTCGGCTCTTTCACCAGCAGAAGGGACAGAAGCGGAATGGCAAAGAGCGCGGCCTGGATCAGCAACGCCATCGTCCAGCCGATCTGATCGTAGAGATAGAGAAAGCCAAACCCACCCACGATCGCACCTGCATAAGCGCCCGCGTTCTGGAAGGTTGCCCCCATCGTCCGCTCGGTCGGGCGCATCAGCGAGATCGCCAGCGCATCCACCGCCACATCCTGTGTACTGACCGCAAGGCACGCAATCATGAGTGCGATGAAGAGCGGCGTCAGCGAGCCCCCGGGATCACATATCGAGAGCGCGATAATCCCGGCGACATGCAGGGTCGAGAGGATCACAATCCAGGACTTGTACCGGTCGCGCCCCAGCTTGTAGCGGTCGATCAATGGCGCCCAGAGGAACTTGAAGACATAAGGTAGCCCGGCCAGTTGCACCAACCCGATCATGGTGGCGGAGTGCCCTTCCTGTCGCATGATGATCGGCAACGCCATGATCGCGAAGAAGAAGGGGATGAACTGCACCGCGTAGAGCACGCCCACGACCGATAAGATCCGCCACCGCATGTTTTGCTTCCTATATTGGTTGCGTTCGTTCCGGGGCTCTGGCCTCAGAATTCAATGGTGACGACACCGCCGAAGGTTCTCGGCCGGCCGACCGCGCGCAGGCTCCCACCACCAAAGCCCGCCGGCAGCGCCTCGTCAAAGGTGACATACCGCTCGTCGGTCAAGTTGCTGATGAAGGCCTCCGCCCGGATCGACGTGGGTCCCGCCATGATCTCATAGCTGGCCGAGAGGTCAACCACGGCATAGGAGTCGAGGGTGGCCTCGCCCAAGGCCGATTTGGTCGAGCCGACATAGCTGATCGTGGCATTGGTCTCGAACCCATCAAACGGGAAAAGCGTGACCCCGAAGGAGGCGGTCATGTTGGGCGCGCGCGGCAGTTCGCTGCCCTCAAATTTGGGCACGATGGGTCCAGCATCGGTGATCTCAGTGCGCAACAGGCCAATCGCGCCGTCAATCCGGGCCTCTGGGACCGGCCAAAACGCGGCCGAGACCTCGGCGCCGTATCCGATCGCCTCGGGGACATTGCCGAAGAGACGCGCCCCATTGGCATCGATCACAGCCGATGAACCTGGCACCTGCGCGTCCTCCCAGTTGTAATAGAATGCCGCTGCCGACAGCTCCAAGCGATTGTCCAAGAAGCTCGAGCGGGCAAAGATCTCGTGCTGGTCGATGTATTCCGGCTCGATCACCGAGGTCGCCACTGGAAAGGCAAAGAAGTCGACATCCAGCCCGCCATTGCGGAACCCGCGCGAATACGTGTAGCCGATTGTCGAGCTCTCATCGACATCATAGCGCAGGCCCGCCTTTGGCAGGAACACGGTCTCATTGAAACTCGCATCCGATGCCGGGAAGCCGAAGGAAACGGTCGAGCGGCTCCGGTCGTCGATCTCCAACCGGCCCCCGGCGATCACGGTCAGATCGGTGAGCAGCGCATCGGCGGAAAGCTCCACCTCGCCATAGATCCCGGTGTTCTGGATCTCACCATCCAGGTTGAACTGTAGGACCCCATCGCCAAAGCCCTCTTCATCTTCGGTGTTATGGATCACGCCAAAAACACCGCGCTCGAGGATCCCAAGGTCTTGGACCTGAACATAGCCCTCGATCTCAAACTGGCGCTTGTCAAACCCAACTGCGCCGAGGGCAAAGCCGAAGAAGCTCTCGCCTGTGTCGACGAACAAGAGCTCGTTTTCCTGCCAGGCGAAGCGGCCCACCAAGGAGACCTTGTCGTTCACATCATAGGTCGCCTTCGCCTGGGTTGTGATCTGATCGACCTCCTCGTAGGAGCTGCGGAAGGAGAAGGGGAAGGAATTGTCGATGCTTGGATCATCGATATCCGTCACAAACCCCTCCAAAGGGGCCTCTTTCCGGGTCCGGTCTACGGACAGGAGCAGGCTGAAGCCCTCGAGCGCTGCGGGTTCGAACAAAAGCTTGCCGCGTAGCCGATTGAAGACCTCATCTTCTGGGTCAAAACCAGCGGGCAGAACCGGGTCGATATCGACAAAGCTCTCGCCAATACTGCCTTCGCCGGTCACACGAATGGCGAGTTGGTCTTCAAGCACCGGTACGTTGAGCATGAAGGCCCCGTTCACCGTGCCATCTTGGGTGAAATAGCCCGCCCGCGCCGCGCCCTCGAAGGTAAACACCGGATCGTTGGTGTAGACCCGAATGGCACCGCCAAACGCGTTTCGCCCGGTGCTGGTCGGTTGCGGCCCGCGCGCCACCTCGATGCTGCTGATATCCCAGAGCGAGAGCTGTGAGATCGTCGAAGAATCGCCGGATGGCGTCGCCACGTCATCGACCAAAATCGGTGTCCGAGGCTGCGAGCCCACCGTGATCCCGGGCCGGGCGCCGCTGGTGCTGTCGATGCCCCGGATCGAAGGCAGCGAGAAGCCCTCATTGGCCAAAACATTGGGCTGGCTGCGCAGCACTTGATCGATATCATTGTTGATCGGTTTGTCGGCCTCTTCACCGGGGATAATCGTCGTTCCAGCGGTGGCATCCTGAAGACTACGGTCGATCTTGTCGCCGCGAACCAAGATCTCGCCCAGCATGATCGGGCCTTCTCCGCTCGTCTGATCTTCTGTGGATTGCGCCGACGCTGCAAAAGGTGCCCCCACCAGCACACACGCAGCAAGCGTTGATTTATAAGGATATTCCACGGCTAACTGTCCCCCTCCGGCCAATGCGTTGGTTGCGATTGAGCACGCGAGGGGCGCCTGGCGTCTACCGCATTCGTGCCGTGGAAAATGCGGCTTGTGCTTTTTTCGACAAAAATAGTAAGGTAATGCAACGAATGAGGGGCACCGATGCTGATTCCGCCTAATGACGAGATCATTCGGAAATTCCGCGAGCAAAGCGCGGAGGTGCATACCCTGCAAGTCACCGCAGATCGCAATGTTCTCTGCTACGATGTCTCCTATCCGGCACAAGAAGGACCGGTGCCCAAAATCCCCGCCATGTTCGCGCTGATGTGCATCTCGGGCGGGGGGTATATGTGGCAGCGCACGACCAAGCAGGACTTTAAGGGGCATATCGATCCGGGTGGCATTGGGATCGTCCTGCCCTCCTCCTCGGGCTTCGGCAGCTGGCCGGAAATGCGGGTCATCGGGTTCGCCATCGTTATCCCCGCACTTGCGAAGGGGTTTGGCAAGACCTGGCCGAGCATGCTGAAGAAAGAAGTCCTCTCCCAACCTGTGCGAGATCCGATGATCGAGGCCACGATGATGCAGGTCGGCTATACCCATGCGGGCAGCATCTCTGACAGTGTTCTGCTGCATGCAGCCCATATGATCGTGCATCACCTCCTGGACACGCCTGCCGATCCTGCCACAGAGCCGGAAAAATCCGATGCCCATCCACTGCCCGAAGCAACGGTGGACCGCATCACGGCCTATGTGGTCGAGCGGATAGAGCATTCGATTTCGGTCGAGGAGCTGGCCAAGCATGTCGGCATTAGCCGCTATCACTTCAGCCGCCGCTTCCGGGCGGCTTGCGGCAAGTCTCCCTATCAATTCATCCTGGATCTGAAGCTGGATCACGCGGCCAATACTCTCTCGGTCGACCGGGATACAAAGATCGTCGAGGCCGCGCATATGGTCGGCTATCGCAATCCCGCGCGCTTCTCCGAAGCGTTCCGCCGCCGTTTCGGCCAAAGCCCACGGCAATGGCTTCTAAGCCGGCGATGAGCGCAAATCCGGCATGCCCGGCCCCTTGAGAGCGATGTTGAACACGCCCGTGATTTCAGTAGTCTGCGCGGACGCAGCCAGCCAGATCTCAGCCCCGCTGCGCGCATTCCGCACGGGGGCTCTGTGGTGATGGCTGGCGAGACCGACGAAACCGACGACACATTGGTGTTATATCAAAGGTGGCACGGCAGTTTGGTGATGACGGCTCGCAAAATTGTCCGCGATCCCGCGGTCGCCGAGGAACTGGCTCAGGAGAGCTGGGTGCGCTGGCTTGGAGCGGGAGAGGTCAAGAACACGCCCGGGTTCCTGCGCCGCACCGTGATCAACTCGGCGATTGACTGGTTGAGAAGCGCGAAGTCTGAACGCGAGCGGATCGAGGCCACTTCCGTGACAGCCGACCCAGCCCCTGATACCGAGCAGATCGTCATCGGCCGCAACATGATCGCGCGGGTCGATGCGGCGCTGGCGGAGCTCGGGCCGAATTACCGCGATGTGTTCAACATGCGTTGCATCGACGGGCTGACCTATGATGAGATCGGTCGAGCCTTAGGCGTCAGCGGACCGCGCGCGCATCAGGTCTTTCGCAAAGCCTATCTAGCAATCGTCGATCATATCGCCGACACGAAGCCAGACGAGTGAAGGGCTCTGCCAGGGCCCGCCGGAGAGATGGAACAAGAACCTAAGAAGATCGCCCAGCTTCGCTCTGATGCGCTCGACGTGTTCCTGGCGGTGCAGGATCAGCCCGGAGATCAGCGGGCCGAGCAGAATTTGGCGGCCTTCGTGTCCTCTGGCCCCGAGGCGAAACGGGCCTATGACCAGGTCGCAGCCGTCTGGCAAACCGCGCAGTACAAGCGGCGGCGGCGAACCGCGCGGCGGCGACGGGTTTGGGCGGCAGCCGCTGCTATTTTGTTGGCTGTGGGCGTTTCGGCCACGCTCCAGCCGAGTTGGATCAGCGGCGCCGATCACGTGGCCGGACTTGCGCCCGCGCAAATCGCACTCTCTGCTGGGACAAATGTGATGCTGGATGCCGGATCATCTCTGTCTCACGAGACGGCGGCGGAAGGAGAGCTTGTCACCCTCCTCCAGGGGGCTGTGTTCTTCGACGTCGCAAAGCGCGAGAGCCCGCTTGCCATCAAGGCAGGTCCGCTGCGCATCTCCATCCTCGGCACGGCCTTCGATGTCGCGCTGATCGACGGCAATGCCCATGTCTCGGTGGCCGAAGGCCGGGTCGAGGTTGCCTGGCCCAATGGCACCGAGATCCTGGGCGAAGGCGATCGGCTGCGGCTGGCGCGCGGCTCTGGTGACGCGGTCAAAGACAAGGTGGCCACCAACCAGATCGCGCTTTGGCGCAAGGACAATCTCCTCGCCGATAACCAGCCTTTCGCCGAATTTGCCGAGGCGCTGGACCGCCGGATCGCAGGCCCTGTGATCATCACAAGCTCAGCGCTCGGTGCCAAACGCCTGACCGGCGCCTTTGCGATGTCCGACCCCGTGAAAGCGCTGGAACTGGCCGCACGCGCAGTCGGTGGACGGGTTCAATCCTATCCTTGGCTGACGATCGTCTTGGCGAACTGAAGGAAAATCCCCGAACCACACTTTTTTCGGGAGATCCGCTTAAGATATCCAAACCCGCTCCGTCCTTGTTTCTGTGGTCCTCAGGCCACGTTTCAGTCGAAGGGGGGAAACATGCGTTCGACATGGCTTGGAACGGTCGCAGCGGCTGCGTTGGCGACGGGCTTTACGGTGACAGCACTTCCGCAGGTGGCGCATAGCCAAGAGGCTGGCGAGACCATCACGATCTCGGCGCAACCGCTGGCGGCTGCCTTGGCCGATCTGAACCAGCAATCGGGCCTGCAGGTTGCTGTCCCATCGGATCTGGCTACAGGGGTGCAGTCTGCGGCGGTGTCTGACATCTCCGATCCCGAGGCCGCGTTGAGCGCCCTGCTTGCCGGGACCGGGCTGACCTTTGAGCAGACCGGCGACGACACCTATGTCCTGGTGCCTGTATCGGCCGACGGATCCTCTTCCGAGATCTTGCTCGACAAAATCTTGGTGCGCGGAGGCAAGATCGAGCGCTCCCTGCTCCAAACCCCCAACAGCGTCGGAATTGTCACCTCCGAGGATATCGAGAACTATGTCATCGAGGACACATTCGACAGCTTCAACCTGCTGGGCAATGTCAGGCGCCTGAACACGGGCGGCGGCAATGACAGCTTTCAGATCCGGGGCCTCAGCGCAGACGGGATCAGCGATATCGCCAACTCGCAACCGCTGGTCTCGCTGATCATCGACGGTGCGACCCAAAACAGCGAAGGCCTGCGCCGCGGCGCGCGTAGCACATGGGACCTAGAACAGGTCGAGGTGCTGCGCGGCCCGCAATCCGGCCTCTATGGCCGCGCCGCGCTCGCCGGTGCGGTTGTGCTGACCTCCAAAGATCCGACCTATTTCTACGAAGGCGCTTTGCGCGGAGATGCTGGAACGCTGGATACCCTTGGCGGCTCCTTCATGGTCTCTGGCCCGATCATCGAGGACCAGGTCGCGCTGCGCTTTAGCGGCGATCTGCAAAAGGAAAGCAAGGACATCACCTTCACCGACCCATTGAACGGGTTCTTTGCAGATGACGAGTATCGCAATCTGAGGGCAAAACTGTTGATCGAGCCGCAAGAGATCCCGGATCTGCGCATGCTCTTCACCTTCAACGGCGCCTATGACCGAACTGCGTCGGCCGCGGTGACTGGTCCCAACTTCTTCGACCGTGTTTTCGACGAATCCGGTCTCGCCTCCGAAGGGCGCGAAGCGACTGTGAACAACTATATCGCCAATATCTCCTATGATCTGGGCGAGAGCCTGACACTCCGCTCGATCTCCTCGCTGATCGACACGGATCTGGAGATCTTCAGCGCCCCGGCCTCGACCGTCTACTTTCGCAGTGACCTTCGGGATGGCCAGGATATCACGCAGGAGGTCGTACTCGAGATCGAAGACCAGCAGGGATCCGGCCTCTCGGGCGTGGTCGGTGGGTTCTTTGGCGATTTCAGCACGCGCACAGATTCGAACATCCAGGCCGATCCAGGCCTCCAGTTTACCCCGCCAACCTCGTTTGGCTTCCTCATCCCGGTGCAGGTTGGCAATTCCATCTCCCAGACCCAAAGCTTCGCGATCTATACGGATCTGAGGTATAACTTCTACGGGCCCTGGTCCGTACTTGGTGGCCTTCGCTATCAGCGCGACAGCGTGCGGTCCGCGTCCAACATCGCGTCACTCTTCGGAGATACGACATTCGATGTCTCCGCCACATTCGATGCTTTGCTGCCAAAGATTGGGCTGTCCTATGACATCAACGAAGCGCAATCGGTCTCGGCCTTTGCCTCGCGCGGCTACCGCCAGGGCTTCTCCGAGAACATCCTCGGCACCACGGATCGCAATGACGTGGATGCGGAATATGTCTGGACCTATGAACTGGCCTACCGCTTTGTCTCGCCCGAGGGCGATATCAGCTTTGCCGCAAACGCGTTCTTCAACGACTATAGCGATCAGCAGATCAGCATCGTGAACCCCAATTTTGGCTTTGGGAACAATACGTTCAATATCGGTGAGTCGCGCTCTTACGGGGCTGAGTTCGAAGGGCGATATGATTTCGGCAACGGCCTCTCGATCTTTGGCGCGCTCGGGCTTTTGAAGACCGAAATCACAGATCTCGCCGATGCGGTCTGTGCCCCCTCGGGCGGCAATTGCGATGGCAATGAGTTCCCCGAAGCACCGAATGTCACAGCCGGCTTTGGCGGAACCTATCGCCATGACAACGGCTTCTTCGTGACCGGGGATGCGAGCTATACCGGGAGTTACTTCAGCAATAGCGATATCAACAACACACCCACACGCGAGATCGACGGGTACTTCCTGGCGAACGCCTCCATCGGCTATGAGAGGGAGCACTTCCAGGCGCGGCTCTATGTAAAGAACCTCTTCGACAACGATTACATCACAACGCTGGAATCCTCGTTGAACTCAGCCGCCGTCGGAGATTCGCGCATCTTTGGCGGCGAGATCTATCTGAGGTTCTAGACAAGACCCCAAACAGGCTGGCCAAGCTTAATCTGGGCATCCAGGTGTTCCTCGTCAGATCGGCCCTGTGGGACCTTGCGCTCGGTCGACAGTTGCTGGCCAGGAACCCAAGTCGGGCGCGGCGCTCGTTCGCCACTGTCGCTCGGACCAAAGACGCGTCATGGCTCAACGCCATGCGCCTGCCGGACATGGTCGATCAGCGACTTCGCAAAGACACTGAAGGATGCTGGCATCCATGGAATGGGCGCGTTGCGCGACAACGTCTTTGTCTAGCGGCTTTGGCGGAGGATCAAGTACGAGGCGGTCTATCTGCACGTCTATGACCGCTTATCAACCGCCCCCGAAAGCCTAGACCGATCTAAAGCTCTAGATCAGCAGAGAACTGCTTTCATCTCTGTATGTGCAGACGCACGATCAGGCATATCTCAATCCGTCGCCACAAACACCCGTGGCAGCACAACCGAGCGAGAAAGCCACTTACGAAACGGCTTGAAACTTTTCAAACAATCCAAGCCACCTCTAGCCCTCGGTCGAAGTGTTCCACCCGACAGTATCAGATCTCTAACTTCGGTCGAGACACGTAAGATTGCACTCTTGGAAGAACCGTTTTCACCGTCTCCGCTCGAGAAGCGCAGTAGATGCCTATAGCAGTGTGTTCTCCTCACCAGTCGTCAGCCCTTACTCGGCCGCCATCGCCACTTGGCTGCAGAAGCACGAGGCTTTGATGGGGACTGTTGCGCGGGCGACCGCTTGGTCGAGGAGCAGTTTGATATGCTTGGCCTCGACCGTCTCGCCGCGTTCTGTCAAACAGGCATAGAGCCCATGAAGCGACCAGACATTGCCGGGGTGCTGGCAAGATCGCGCCAGCGTGTCATCAAGCCCAAGATCGGCGCGATAGACGGCCTCGGCTTCCGCGAAATGCCCCTGCTCCATCAGGAGCGCTCCCAGCGCATGGCGAGCGGGCTGCATCCAACCCCATGGCTCGTCATAAGGCAGCGCATCATCCAACTCGACCGCCTGGCGTAAATGCCCATAGGCCAGATCGTAATTGCCCTTCCGATACTCGAGTTCTCCCTCCAACATCGCCTCGGCCACGTCGAGCAAATCGATCACACGATTGTTGTGGACCCGGCGGCTCTCGGGCATGCGTGCTTTCGCGGCCAGGAACGCGGATTTTGTCGCCTCCGCTTCCGCCAGATTACCAAGCGCCGAATGCGCGACCGACTGGGCGTAAAGCGTCATCGCGGTGACCGAGCAATAGAGCTCCTGATCCTCGGGCAGATCCTGGGCAATGATCTCCTGCCATTTGCCAAAGCGCACCATGACGTGCTGCTTATGGGTCAAATGCGCCTCGAGGAAATCCGCCATCGGAGGGCTCTCGACCCGCAAAACAGCCTCTGGCACGCGTGCAATCAACTCCTCCGCATGGGCAAGCGCTTCCTCATATTGCCCGAGGAACATCGCGCCATAGACCGCGAAGTGAAAGTTATGCATCACATAGAGCAGATAAATACCCGGCGCCTCGGCATAGTCTAGGAACTTCCGATCCGCGACCAACGCGCGTTTGTTATAGGTCAGCACGTCGCGGTAATTGCCGCAGAGCACATCGATATGGGTCGGCATATGGATCAAGTGGCCCGCTTCGGGTGAGACCTCGCGCAGGGCATCGCCCACACGAAGGGCGCGTTCTGGGAAGGGCGACATCTCCATCAGATGCGTATAGAGGTGCAAGAGCCCCGGATGCTCCCAGGAGGCGGGCATCGTCTCGAAAGCCTCTTCCAGAACCGCGATCGCCTCATCGGTTTTCGCCCCCTCGGCCACTTCGCCGGTCTGGACATTCCACATCTTCCAAGGCGTCTCGTTCATGATCGCTTCGACAAAAACCGTGCGGATTTCGAAATCCTCGGGAAAGCGTTCAAAGACCGTGCGCATCTCGACGGTGAAGGCCTTATCCCAATCGGATTGGTCCTCGACTGCCTCGCGTTGGGGGTATCGATGCGGCAGCGCCTTGATCAGGGCTTGCTCGATCTCGGTCAGACCATCGACGCGCTTGACCGCTTCCTGCATCGCGTCATAGGCCATCGCAAGCGCCTTCTGCTTGCCTTTGGGGTCATAGAGATGCCAGGGCAGGTTGTAGTTTGGCCCCGCCGCATAGGCGACGCCCCAATGGGCCATTGCGCAGTCCGGATCATGCCCGAGCGCCCGGTTGAAACAGGCAATCGCCTCGCCATGGTTGAAACAGAACATCCATTTCAGGCCTTGATCGAACTCAGCCTTGGCCAGATCAGAATTCGTTGTGATGGACCGGGCATAGGGGCCGAGATCGAAGGTCGTCATGCTGCGGATCTCCCATAAACAAACGCGGAGGGGGCGAAAGCCTCTTTCTAGCCTCTAGCATGGAAGAGAGGGAATTCGCCATGGACTTCCCGCGACACAAGCGACCAGCCCCGCGATCCTCGTTTGACGCGACCCAGGGAACCCGCTACCTCTCGCCGGGCAACAAATAAGAGACGAGGATACGATGCTAAGAGCACTTTGCCTGATGGCCGCCTTGCTCATTGCCATTCCCCATATGGAGGCCAACGCCGTGGAGATAAAAGACCCCGAAAACACCCTGATCATCGAGTTGAAATCCGGTGAAGTGGTGATCGAGATGCTGCCCGATGTGGCGCCAAACCATGTGGAGCGGATCAAGGGCCTTGCCCGCGAAGGCTTTTACGATGGTGTCGTTTTCCACCGGGTGATCGAAGGCTTCATGGCCCAGACGGGCGATCCAACCGGGACCGGTTCAGGCGGCTCGAAGCTGCCAGATCTCAAGAACGAGTTCTCGTCGCTGCCCTTCGATCGCGGTGTGGTCGGTATGGCCCGCACCTCGGCGCCACATTCCGCCAACAGCCAGTTCTTCATCATGTTCGAAGAAGGCCACTTCCTGAACAACCAATACACGGTCTGGGGCCGCGTCATCTCGGGCATGGAGCATGTCGACAACATCAAGCGTGGTGTTGGCCAAGGCGGCCAGGTGCCCGCGCCTCAGGACGCGATGATCTCAGTCAAAGTCGCAGCCGACGCCAGCTAAGCCTGATCCAGGGACCGCCTTAGCGATAGGCGGTCCCCTCCAACATCGCATCGGGGCGTTTGGCCATCATAGCCCCTGCGGCTTCCGCTGGACGGACGGCGGCGAGCACAAACACCAAAAGCGGCCAATCCCAAAGCTTTAGATGCGCCCAGCCGCGTTTGATCGACACGCTGAGATCCGCACGGATCGAGCGTCGTAGCGCTTTTAAGACCCCCCCTATAGACGAGGTCTTTATGTC
>JBCDAS010000043.1:0-18133 GCA_039185235.1 Pseudomonadota bacterium | reverse complement strand
CCAACACGGTACTCACGGGTTTTGATCTCAGTGGGACATCCGATGCGCATCGCATTCTCCAAATCGCAAAATGGAAGACGGTTTCACGCAGCTATCCATGGGTGCCGAGACAGGCTAGGGCCAGATCTGGTGCCATCGAAAGACCAGCGGGCTTGACCGGGCGCGGCCGACGGGCTCTTTAGGCTTCTATGATCGCAACCTCTCCACTCGTTGTTCTCTTGCATGGTCTTGGTCGCACACCGGCCTCGATGTGGCTTCTGGCGCGTCGGCTCTCGCGCGCGGGATATCAGGTGATCCGGCTTGGATATCGAAGCACGCGGCAACAGCTCAGCGCATCCATTGCTGAGCTGCGCGGCCAATTGGCGGATCTGCCGTCAGGTCCGATCCATTTGGTCGGTCACTCCCTGGGCGGTCTGATTGCCGTGCATCTGCTGCGCGATCCGCAGGGCCTCGACATCAAGCGCGTGGTGCAAATCGGCAGCCCCAATCTCGGCTCGCCTCTGGCCGAGAGACTGGGGGGCGTCTGGCCCATTCGCCGCATCTGCGGCCCAGTTTTGAGCGAGTTATCGCGCGTCACGGCACGCAAGACGCCCTCACCCCAGATCGGGGCGATCGCAGGCACGATGGGCCTGCCCTGGATCGGGCTCGCCAAACCCCATGATGGAGCAGTGACCCTACGCTCGGCCTGGTCGGGTGCCGGCTATCGGGCGGCTGTGTCGAACCTGCACACGGTGCTCCCGATCTCTCCCGGAGTGGCGCGGCTGACCATCCGCTTTCTGACCCAGGGCGATTTCGGAGGCAAAAGATGACCCGGTTCCTGATTGCGCCCGACCCAGATGCGCCTCGGCTAACCCGCGCTGTCTCGGGCATTGATCAGACCGGGGCCACCTCGGATATCCGCGTGGTCGAGGAGCGGGCGCTCACCCTCTACCTGAACTCCCAAGAGATCGTCACCGCCATGACCATCGGCGATTATCCTGAGTATCTGGCGCTCGGCTATCTCCTCAACCAAGGCATGCTGTTGCCCGAGGACGAGGTCACCGGCATCGACTATGACGAAGAACTGGAAGTCGTCGTCGTTCGCACCACCCGCCAGACCGATTACGAGGAGAAGCTAAAGAAGAAGACCCGCACCTCGGGCTGTGCGGTCGGCACGGTCTTTGGCGATATGATGGAGCAGTTGGAGGGCGTGAGACTGGAGACGGCCGAAATCCGCACCTCCTGGCTCTACAGCCTCACGCGCCAGATCAACACCGCCCCCAGCCTCTATCTCGAGGCGGGCGCGATCCATGGCACGGTTCTCTGCCACCAAGACACGCCACTGGTCTTTATGGAGGATGTCGGGCGCCACAACGCAGTCGACAAAATCGCGGGCTGGATGTTTCAAGAGGGCGTCTCGGGCGCCGACAAGATCCTCTACACAACCGGGCGTCTAACCTCGGAGATGGTGATCAAAACCGCGCTGATGGGCATCCCGGTGCTTGCCTCCCGCTCGGGCTTCACCGCCTGGGGCGTCGACCTCGCCCGCCAGGTCGGCCTGACCCTGATCGGCCGCATGCGCGGCCAACGCTTCCATTGCCTAAGTGGAGAAGAGCGATTGGTTTTTGATACGGATCTCGACGCGGTCCCGGAAGAACATCGCAAGCATCTGCGCAAGGGGGCGAAATGACCGAAGCATCAGGCATTACGCCAACCACGACGGTGACGTTCGAAGTAAAATGGACGGATCCACGAATCGAAATCCGAGACAGATTCTACAACTACCGCGTCGAAGAAGCGGCGGAATTCAGTTTCAGTGATGCAACTGCCGTTGCCGGAACCTTGCTTCTCGCGACAATTGCTGCAGCGTACTTGCTTCAGGGGTATGATATCACTCCAGATCGATCTCACATTCCGTTTATCTTAGGAGTGTTCTTAGGGACGGCGGTTACGTTCGCCGCTGCAGCCTTTGTTTTGACCCGAAGTCTGCGCGCTCTTCTCAACCATGAAAACGAAGCTCGAAGAAACACCCGCGCGGCAGCCTCGGCGCATATCGTGATAGACAATTCGGGGATCGAGGTCTCGGCGCCAGATGAGCGGCTTCGAATGGGCTGGAGCGTTGTTGACTCTGTTGAGATGCATCCGGGATTTGCAGTTCTGCGGTTTAACTCGACCTCTGGAGTCTTCCTGTTCGAGGAATGCATGACTTCGGATCATTCCTTCGAACAGGCCATCAATCTGTGCAGAAAGTGGAAGGGGCCATGGTGAGGCTCGCAGGCGTCATCCTCGCCGGTGGCCTCGCTCGGCGGATGGGCGGTGGAGATAAGGCGATTCGGACGGTCGCGGGCAGACCGCTGCTCGCCCATGTGATCGACCGGTTGCGACCACAAGTCGAGGCTTTGGCCTTGAACGCCAACGGCGATCCGGAGCGGTTCGCAACCTATGGGCTTCCCGTGATTGCTGACACGGTCGAGGGCTTCGTTGGGCCCTTGGGCGGCGTGCTCTCGGGCCTGCGTTGGGCCGAACGCGGCGGCTTCAGCCATATCGTCACCGCGGCTGCCGACACGCCCTTCTTCCCCTCCGATCTTGCTCGCCGCCTGATTGACGCCGTCGAGCGGGAGAACCAGCCGATCGCGCTCGCCGCCACCACCGACCCAAAGCGCGGGCTGTCCGAGCATCCGACCTTTGGCCTTTGGCCCGTGGCGCTGGCGGATAATCTGGAGGAGGCGCTGACCGTGGGCCAGATGCGCAAGGTGATCGTCTGGACCTCGCGCCATGGAGCCGCCCGGGCAGTGTTCGACGATGCGGGCGCCTACCCGTTCTTCAACGTCAACACACCCGAAGACTTGGCCGAGGCGGAACGGATCGCCCAGGAGCGAGCATGAAGGATCAACTCGCATGAACATCTATGGCGTCGTCGGCTGGAAGAATGCAGGCAAGACCACCTTGGTCGAGCGCCTGGTGGCCGAGATCTCGGGCCGCGGCTTCTCGGTCTCGACGATCAAGCACACACATCACGGGGTCGATGTCGACCAACCGGGCAAGGACAGCCACCGCCACCGGCAGGCAGGCGCCCAGCAAGTGATCCTTTCCTCCTCAGCCCGCTGGGCTCTGATGACCGAGTTGCGCGGCGCGGAGGAGGCGCGCCTGGACACCCTCCTCTCCCACCTCAACCCGGTCGATCTGGTGATCATCGAGGGCTATAAGCGCGACGATCATCCAAAGCTCGAAGCTTGGCGGGCCGAGACCGGCCAGCCCCTGATCGCCCGCGAAGACCCGACCGTGCGCGCGGTTGCCTCGAATGATGCGCCAGCGACGGATAAGCCGGTGATCGGGCTCGATGATATCCCGGCAATCGCCGATTTCATCCTCACGGATCTGGGCATGACACTCCGGGTGCAGGCATGAGCCGCGCCAGGCGCCTTCCCGATGACTGCTTCGCCCTGCCACCAGGTGTCGATTGGACACCTGTGGAGGATGCGCTGGAGCGGTTGCGGACCAGCCTGCATCCCGTGACGGGAGCGGAAACCATGCCACTGGCCGAGGCCGTTGGCCGGATCCTTGCCGCCCCTCTGATCGCACATCGCTCCAATCCGCCTCGGGCAAATGCCGCTGTGGATGGCTATGCGTTTCCTTTCGCCGATGCGCCAGCCGAAGCGCGCTTGCCGCTCGTCCCAGGCCGCGCCGCCGCAGGCCACCCTTTGGCTGCACCCGTGCCGCCGGGCCATGCGTGCCGCATCCTCACAGGCGCGGAAATGCCTGCGGGCGCGGACACGATTGTGCTGCAAGAAGACTGCGCCGTCACCGAAACCCATGTTTCGTTTCCTCGGCCGAAGAAGCCGGGCGCCAATGTCCGACCGGCGGGCGAGGACGCGATGGCTGGGATCGAGGTTCTGCCCGCTGGCCGCCAGCTCACTGCAGCCGATCTCGCCCGGGCCACCGCGGTTGGCCTCGCCGAGGTCGAAGTCCACACCCGCCTGCGTCTGGCCGTTCTTTCCACCGGTGACGAATTGATTGAACCGGGCGCCGAGGGGCCCGGCATCTATGATGCCAACCGGCCCATGCTGCGTGCGCTCGGCCAAGCCATGGGGGCCGAGATTGTTGATCTCGGCATGGCGCGAGACCGCGAGGCCGATATCCGCGCAGCCTTTGACCGTGCAGCAGTCGAGGCGGATGCGATGATCACGACCGGAGGCGCCTCCTCGGGCGATGAAGACCATGTCTCCCGCCTGCTCACGACCGAGGGGCAAGTCAGCACCTGGCGGATTGCGGTGAAACCCGGGCGCCCCCTGGCGCTTGGCACCTGGAGCGGTCTACCCGTCTTTGGTCTGCCCGGCAATCCGGTCGCAGCCTTTGTCTGCGCGTTGATCTTCGTGCGCCCGGCGCTGAGCCTTTTGTCGGGCAGCGGCTGGGCCGACCCCCAGGCATTCTCCGTCCCCGCCGCCTTTGGTAAGTCAAAAAAGCCCGGGCGGCGCGAATATCTCCGCGCCAGGATCCGCGATGGCCGGGCCGAGGTCTTCCACTCCGAAGGCTCAGGTCTCGTTGGCGGGCTGAGTTGGGCCGAGGGCTTGGTCGACCTGCCCCATGAGGCCGCTGAGATCACGCCGGGCGATCCAGTGCGCTATCTGCCCTTCTCGAGCTTTGGGCTGTGAACCGGGCGCTCTGGCTGACGGCTGCCTTCTATTCTGCGCTTTTCATCGGGATCGGAGCCCATCTGCCCTTCTGGCCGCTATGGCTCTTTGATTGGGGCTTGAGCGATGCCGAGATCGGCCAGTTCCTTGGCCTCGCTATCTTTGCTCGGATTCTGGGATCAACCCTGGTGCCGTCGCTGGCGGATCGCTTCGCCATCCGGCGCCTGACACTGGCTCTTGCGGCGGGTGCTTCGGCGTTGATCATTCTGCTTCACTTTATGGCTGGCACAAAAGCGGCGCTCCTTGCGCTGACGATTGGCTTGGCGCTGACGACGGCAGCTCTGATCCCGACCGGCGAGGCGCTTGGCCTCAGGGCTGCGCAGAGCCATCGTTTCTCCTATGCCCATGCGAGAGCGATCGGCTCGGCCGCGTTTCTGCTGACGGTTCTGCTGCTTGGCACCGGGATCGATCATTTCGGCGTGGCACCCGTCCCGATTGTCATCCTGCTCTCGCTTTTTGCCGCCGGTCTGCTGGGTCTGATCCACCCAGGCGGCGGAGCCGCACCAGGCGAGCTCGACCAAGCGAGCACAGCGGATGCGGGAAAGCTGCTGTGCAATCCCGTCTTCTGGATCTTTGCCGCGGCCTTCGCGCTAGGCCAAGCATCCCATGCGGTGCTCTATACCTATAGTACGATTCACTGGCGTGAAGCCGGGCTGAGCGGCGAAGTGATCGGCGGGCTTTGGGCGATCGGCGTGGCGGCTGAGATCGCCCTGATGTTCGGCGCCGGGCGCTGGCTGGTGGGGCGCTTGGGACCAACACGGGCGCTTGGTCTGGCGGCCCTCGCAGGGGTGATCCGTTGGTCGGTGATGATCGCGGACCCGCCGCTCTGGCTGCTCTGGCCGGTGCAGTCGCTGCATGCATTCACCTTCGGGCTCTCTCTTCTGGCCGGGATGGCCTTTCTCGCCGAAGCGATCCCACGGCGCCTGGGCGCGACGGCGCAGGGGGTGACAACCGGGCTGATTGGCGGCAGCACAATGGCGCTTGCGACCCTCTTGGCCGGGCTGGCAGCACCGGACTGGTCACAACCGGCGCTCTATTGGATCGCGCTCATCCCGTCAGCAACCGGCCTCAGCTTCTGCTTTCTTCTGTCAAGGTTTTGGAAAGGCGGACCGCTGCAGATCTAGCTGAGGCGAACCAAACGGAATGCGCGGGCAAGCCCGCGCATACACCTATGTTTAGCGCCCTCCCGGGCGCATTGGCCCCAGTCGGACTTCTCGCGCAAAACTCTGAGCTAGGCGCCTGGCGTCCCTGCCCATGCTCGCATGGGTGGCGGGCTTTGCCCGCTGTAATCCCGTAAGGGATCAGGGACGCTTGCACAGATTTCGGGCTAAGCAGCTCTAGGCATCAAATGCACCATTCACATTCCCAACAAGCGAAAAGAGCCGCCCACCCGTTGTCTCTGATAAGGCAATCAGATCGGCGCCATTGCGATCTTGCGCCACCGTTCGATCAAGGAGTTTTTGATAGACCCGGACATATGCCTCAGAGGTCAAGCGAAAGGCCGCATCGCCCTTCACGCTCGCCCGGACCAAAGCAACCGCCACTGGATCGCTGATCCCCGAGAGATCCCGGGCCAATAGCGCATTACGCTCCCCCTGCGCATAGCTTTGCCAATGCTCAGGGGCGGCTTGATCCGGCGTCAGATCCTGGACATAGAGCCCATCCTCCGCGAGCCTGCTCTGCAAGCGCCGCCCAAGGGGTACAAGCCGACGCAGGATCGGATCGCTCGCAGCGACAGGCTGCGCTTCTGATCCGGTTCCCAGCCCCATCGCGCCCAGGAGCCGAGACCACTCCAGCGCGTCACCCTCAGTTGCATCCAGATCAGACAGATCGATCATCGTCGGATCGTCCAGCTCTGGTTTCTGACGCTGCGGCGGCTGCGTGTCCTGACCGTTCACAGACGCTCTCGGCGCATCCATCTCATCCAACCGCTTACAAAGCTTCGAGACCGCATCTGACAGGCGCTCCAATTCCTTGGTCCTTCCCGGGTCCGGGGTATCTGCGGGTTTCTCCTGGCTCGCCAGAGCATTGCGCACATCGTTTAGTTGCTGGCTGAGCGCCTCGATCGCACCGGTTGCTTTCTCCTCCAGGCGCGCGGCGACCATGCTCTCCAGCTTTCCCTGGCTCTCGGCCAGCATATCGTCGAAGGTCGCGACCCGATCGGCGAGGATATCGCGCATTTCCTTGCTCTGTTCCTCGATCTTGGCATCCAACCGCTTGCCCGTATCGCCCAGGCGCCGCTCGATCTCGGAGAACCGTTCCGCCATGCCGGAATCGAGCCTGTTCTCGATCCGAACAAAGGCGTGATCCATCAATTCACCGCGGCGGCTCAGCGTTGTGCGCGCCTCATCGGTCACCTGATTGACCGTGCCTAGAAGCTCCCCCGACATCACCTCCAACCGCTCTTCCAACTCCTGCGCGGTCGTATCAAACGCCTTGATCAAAAGGCGCCGCTGTTCGGTGGCGACTTTGTGCAGCGCTTCCAGATCCGAGGCGATCTGTTGCGCCGATTCTGTCTGCGCCTTGATCTCCTCCGGGCTTCCACGCACGCTTTTTGACGTCGCCGAGACCGCCCAGATCATGGTCAGCGGCACCAGACAAAAAATCACAAAAAGCAAGAGATCAGGCAACGGCATCTGAGAGAAATTATCCATAATCTTACCCTCGGACCAAGAGACGAAACTAAGGATATAGGACCCAACAGCCACCACCCAGATGGCGGTCAGCGTCCAAGCGAGGCGGGCCATGGTAAAGCCCTTGCGGGGTTGGGGAAGAGGTTGCGGGCCTGGCCGCATGGCTTTCAGGTCATTCTGATTTTGCGCGGCCTCGGGCTGCACGGTGGCGCGATCAGCACCGGGCGCCGGGTTCACAGGCCCTTCGCTCAGATGCGCCATGGCACCAAGCGCTTGTCAGACGTAGCGCACCTCTGTGATCTCATAGCTGCGTGATCCCCCGGGCGTTGTCACCTCAACGCTTTCGCCTTCTTCCTTGCCGATCAGGGCGCGGGCGAGAGGCGATTTCATGTTCAACTTGCCATTGGTGATATCAGCCTCGGACTCGCCGACGATCTGATAGGTCTTCTCTTCATCCGTATCTTCATCGACCAGGCCCACGGTCGCGCCGAAGCGAACCGTCGTGCCGTTCATCTTGGACGGATCGATCACATCGGCCCGGCTGATCAGGCCCTCGAGCTCCTTGATCCGGCCCTCGATAAAGCTCTGCTTCTCACGGGCGGCATGATACTCGGCATTCTCGGACAGATCGCCATGCTCGCGGGCCTCCGAGATCGCTTTGATCACGGCCGGGCGCTCGATATCCTTGAGCTCCTTCAGCTCAACATTCAGGGCGTTATAGCCGCCGCGTGTCATTGGAACCTTTTCCATGGCCCCTCTCCTCGTGAACCCGTCTCACGTCTTCCGTCAGGCCAGACATTTTCGTGCAAAGGTCTGAAGAAGGATGTCCGAGACCGCGCCAGTCTATGCGCGATTTCTGACCGAAAGCATAGCAGGGCCGCAGCCGAGGGCAAGAGGGCTCAGGCGGTCTTGGCAAAGCTCTGCAATGGGGCCACTTCCAGCGCACCTTCGCGCACATTGGCAATCGCTTTGGCAACCGCATCCGCCCCGGCGGCGGTCGTACAATACGGAATTTTCATCGCCAACGCGGTCGTGCGGATCTCGAAACTGTCGCGCACGGTTTGCGCGCCTTCGGTGGTGTTGAAGACCAGGGTAACCCCGCCATCCTTCATCCGATCGACAATATGGGGTCGGCCTTCATAGACTTTGTTGATCTTCTCGACCGTCACACCGCGTTCGCCCAGGTATTCTGCCGTGCCACCTGTTGCGAGCACGTTGAACCCCTCGCCTTGCAGGATCCGAGCGGCCTCAACGATCCGGGCCTTGTCCTGGTCCTTGACCGAGACAAAGACCGTGCCCTCGGTCGGAAGCTTCGTGCCCGCGCCAAGCTGAGCCTTCAGGAAGGCCCGAGCGAACGTCTGATCTAGGCCCATAACCTCGCCGGTCGAGCGCATCTCCGGCCCAAGGATGGTGTCCACACCGGGGAACCGGGCGAAGGGCAGCACGGCTTCTTTCACTGCGATATGGGGCGTGTTGGGATCGACCAGCTCAAAGGCGCTGAGCGGCTCGCCCGCCATGATCCGCGAGGCAATCGCCGCGATGGGGGAGCCAACCGCTTTGGCCACAAAGGGCACGGTGCGCGAGGCGCGCGGATTGACCTCCAGCACATAGATCTCGCGGCCCTTGATCGCGAATTGGACATTCATAAGCCCGCGCACATCCAGCCCCAAGGCCAGCGCATGGGCTTGGCGATCCAACTCAGCAATCATCTCATCGCTGAGCGAGTGCGGCGGCAGCGAACACGCGCTGTCACCCGAGTGAATGCCCGCTTCCTCGATATGCTCCATGATGCCTGCGATATGCACATCATCGCCATCCGAGAGCGCATCTACATCCACCTCAACCGCGCCCGAAAGATAGCCGTCAATCAGCACCGGCGAGGTGCCCGAGACGACGACGGCCTCGCGCATATAGCGCTCAAGCTCTTGGTCATTGCGCACGATCTCCATCGCCCGGCCGCCCAAGACATACGAGGGGCGGATCACCACCGGATAGCCGACGCGGGTCGCAATCTCGCGCGCTTGCTCGGCGGAATGGGCGATCCCATTGACGGGCTGCTTCAGATCAAGCTCTTGCAGGAGCTGCTGGAACCGCTCGCGATCTTCGGCCAGGTCGATCGCATCCGGGCTGGTGCCAAGGATCGGGATCCCCGCCGCCTCCAGCCCGCGCGCCAGTTTCAGCGGCGTCTGCCCGCCGAATTGCACGATGACGCCGTGCAGACTGCCAGCCTCCTGCTCAACCCGCAGGATCTCCAGCACATGCTCCAGCGTCAGCGGTTCGAAATAGAGCCGGTCGGAGGTGTCGTAATCCGTGCTCACCGTCTCCGGGTTGCAGTTGATCATGATGGTCTCATAACCCGCATCCGAGAGGGCGAAACAGGCATGACAACAGCAATAGTCGAACTCGATCCCCTGGCCGATCCGGTTTGGGCCACCGCCCAGGATCACCACCTTCTTGCGATCGCTGGGCCGCGCCTCGCACTCAACCGTGCCCATCGCATCCGCCTCGTAGGAGGAGTACATGTAAGGCGTCTGCGCCTCGAACTCCGCCGCACAGGTGTCGATGCGTTTGAAGACCGCTGTGATCCCCAGCGCCTGGCGGATGCGCCGAACGCCATCCTCGGTCAGGTTCGAGAGCTGCGCCAAGCGCGCATCGGTGAAGCCCATCTGTTTCAACCGGCGCAGCCCGACCGGGTCATCCGGTAGACCATTCGCCAGAACCGAAGCCTCCGCCGCCACGATCTCGTCAATCCGCTCGACGAACCAGCGGTCAAACCCGGTCGCGCGCGTGATCTCGTCGATCGTCAGCTCTTCGCGCAGGGCTTGAGCGATCAGCCTCATGCGATCGGGCGTACGCTTTGACAGCGCCGCAATGACCGAGCGTTTGCGCTCATCCGCCCCCTGTTCCGGCATCACACCATCGATCTCGATCTCGTCGAACCCGGTGAGATCGGTCTCCATCGAAGCCAAGGCTTTCTGCACCGACTCGTGGAAACTCCGCCCTATCGCCATGGTCTCGCCCACGGATTTCATCGCCGTGGTCAGTTCGGGTTTCGAGCCAGGGAACTTCTCAAAGGCAAAGCGCGGGATCTTGGTGACGACATAATCGATCGTCGGCTCAAAGCTCGCCGGTGTGACCCCGGTGATATCGTTTTGCAGCTCATCCAGCGTATAGCCAACCGCCAGCTTGGCCGCGACTTTGGCAATCGGAAATCCAGTCGCTTTCGATGCCAGAGCCGAGGAGCGGCTCACCCGCGGGTTCATCTCGATCACAACCATCCGGCCCGTATCGGGCTCGATGGCGAACTGCACGTTCGAGCCGCCGGTCTCGACCCCAATCTCCCGCAAGACCGCGATCGAGGCGTTGCGCATCACTTGGTATTCGCGATCCGTGAGCGTCAGCGCCGGTGCCACCGTGATCGAGTCGCCCGTATGCACACCCATCGGGTCGATGTTTTCGATCGAGCAAATGATGATCGCATTATCCGCCTTGTCACGGACAACCTCCATCTCGAACTCTTTCCAGCCGAGCAGGCTCTCATCGACCAGGATTTGGCCCGCGGGCGAGGCCTCCATGCCCTGGGCGCAAATCTTCTCATACTCCTCGCGATTATAGGCGATGCCTCCGCCTGTGCCGCCCAGCGTGAAGGCGGGCCGGATGACCGCAGGAAGTCCCACAACCGAAATCGCATCGACCGCCATTTTGAGACCCGCCGCGATGTCTTTTTGACCCTCGGCATCCCTGGGCGCGGTGATGATGGTCGCCCTTGGGTTCTCGAGCCCGATCCGGGTCATCGCATCGCGGAAAAGCGCCCGATCCTCGGCCATCTCAATGGCAGCCCGCTTGGCCCCGATCAGCTCGACATTGAGCCTGTCCAGCACACCCATATCGGCCACGGCCAGCGCCGTGTTGAGACCCGTTTGCCCGCCCATGGTGGGCAAAAGCGCGTCAGGGCGTTCCTTCTCGATGATCTTGGCGACGACTTCCGGGGTGATCGGCTCGATATAAGTGGCGTCTGCCATGCCCGGATCGGTCATGATGGTGGCCGGGTTCGAATTAACCAGGATGACCCGGTAGCCTTCCTCCCTCAGCGCCTTGCACGCCTGAGCGCCAGAATAGTCGAACTCGCAGGCCTGGCCGATCACAATAGGCCCTGCACCGATGATCATGATGGAGGAGAGATCGGTGCGTTTGGGCATGAGAGGCTCCGGCAAACAGGCAAAGTCGAGGCCTTATAGCGATCTCAGGGGCCAGGGCAATATGGTGGAGCTGCTTGGGCGGTGACGGTGTCGGATTTGCGCGCCCCAACGCCTCGATCGATCATCGAGCGACCGATCCAGACGGTTTTTCGCAACGGTCCTGATTTTACGCCTAACCAGATCGAAACAAGGTCTTAACGTGCTGGTATACGAATCGAAGTGAGGTCGCGTATGGACATCGCCCCGCGCCATGAAATCGCTGGAGTACTGGCGAAAGAGAGCCGCGACACGATGCGGTTCAGATCTCGATTCCGGGTCGTGGCTGCGGACCGAGACCATCGGCTGATAGAACTGACCGCCTCGGGCTTTGTAATCGAAGCCGATGGCCGCCCACCCCTGCGCGGCTATGTGGAGATCTTCGAGGGTGAGGACCGCGTGGACCGGCGCCTTGTGGTCTGTGACTGGGCGAGAGACGGATTGGTCGGATATGAGTTCAAGCGCGACGGCGCGGGCATCAATGTGCCCACTGATTATGTGCCGAGCGCAGTTGCCGGTTTGATCGAAGGGCCAAGCGGTTAGCCAAAGAAGCTCTTAAAGGTTGCCCCCTCGCAGCCCTGCAAGCAGGGCCGCGAGCGGCCATTGAGCCGCGTGCGTCCCGCACGCGCCACAGGCGCCAAACTCAGAGCGATGCGCCGGCGAACCACGATCCGCAACTTTGCGGATCTGCGGCGGTCACGCCGCTTGGGTCCGTTAGGACCGTGGTTCGCAGCGCCGAAGATGGGCTTAGCCGCCCGCAATCCTGGGGAGCAAAACCACTTCATTTTCTGAAGAGACCGGTTGAAACATAGCCTCGGTATAGATTTTCCCGTCAATCGAAACGGAAACTCCACGTTTCAGTTGGGGTGCGAGCCCTGGATAGACCTGCCCCAGCGCCTCAAGCAAAGCACGGATCGTGTCCGCCTCGACCTCGACCCGCTCCGCCCCCCCGACATGGCGCCTCAGAGAGCCAAAGAGCTCTACCGTGACGGTCTCAGCCATCCTGATCTTTGAGCGCTTTCAGGATCCGGGGCGGCGACATTGGAAGCTCTGTCATCCGCACCCCTGCGGCCCGGCTCACTGCGTTCGCAATCGCCGCAAGCGGCGGTACGATCGATGTCTCACCCACCCCGCGCACACCATAAGGATGGCCCGGGTTGGGCACTTCCACAATCTCACAATCGATCATTGGCAGGTCCGAGGCGACCGGAATGCGATAGTCGAGAAAGCCCGCGTTCTGCAATCGGCCATCCTCACCATAGATATATTCCTCATTAAGCGCCCAGCCGATCCCCTGCGCCGCACCGCCCTGGAACTGGCCTTCGACATAGGAAGGATGGATCGCCTTGCCCGCATCCTGACACACAGTATAGCGGGTCACGCGGGTGGCACCGGTCTCTGGATCCACCTCCGAATCGACCAGATGAGTCGCGAAACTCACACCCGCCCCTTCCGGCGTCGCTTCGAAATGGCCCGAGATCGGCCCGCCCGTCTGGCCCATATTGCTGCAGAGCTCGGCGAAGGAGAGCGGGTCGTGCTCTCCCGCATTATGCCCCGCAGGCTTCGCCATCCCGTCTTCCCAGATCACCGCTTCGTCCGGAATGCCCCAGATCTTCGCCGCCCGTCCACAAAGCTTCTGCTTCGCATCCCGCGCAGCCTTGATGGTTGCCAGACCGGAGGCATAGGTCACCCGGCTGCCATGGCTCACATCGTTATAACCCAGCGAAGCCGTGTCCACGACCGTGGTCCGGATCTTCTCATAGGGAATCCCAAGCTCTTCGGCCGCCATCAGGCACATCGACGCGCGCGAGCCGCCGATATCCGGCGTGCCAACCGAGAGCGCCACGGTGCCGTCCTGGCTCAGCGCCAAGCTCACGGAGGTCTCCCCGCCATGGTTGAACCAAAAGCCACAGGCGACCCCGCGTCCTTGGTTCGGGCCGAGCGGCGCCGAGTATTGCGGATGGTTCTTGGCTGCCTCCAGAGTCTCCACCAAGCCAATCCGCGGCCAGCGGGGCCCGTAGGAGGCCTTCGTCCCCTCACGCGAGGCATTCTTCAGCCGCACCTCAACCGGATCCAGCCCCAGCTCCTGGCACATCATGTCGATCACCGATTCCACCGCAAAAGCCGCCATGGGCGAGCCCGGCGCGCGGTAGGCTGCCTGTTTCGGGCGGTTGCAGATCACGTCGTAGCCGATGGAAGAGACATTCTCGAGCGCATAGCAGGCGAACGAACACATCGCCCCCATATCCACCGGCGCTCCGGGATAGGCACCGCCTTGGAACCGGTTGACCGCCAGACCGGCGGTCATGGTGCCATCCTTCTTCATGCCGATCTTGATATCCATCGAGGTCGAGGAGGTCGGCCCGGTTGCCCGGAACACCTCCGAGCGGGTCATCATGATCTTGACCGGGCGGTTGGTCTTGCGGCTTAGCGCCAGCGCCAACGGCTCGATAAAGACGGTGGTCTTGCCCCCGAACCCGCCACCAATCTCGGACGCCACAACCCGCAATTGGGTCGAGTCGATGCCCACGATATCCGCACAGAGATTGCGGATATAGAAATGCCCCTGGGTACAGACCCAGAGCTCACCGCGCCCATCGGCGCCCAGGGACGCAAGACAGGCATGGGGCTCGATATAGCCCTGATGCGCGGCCGCGGTCTTGAAGCTCTTTTCCATGACCAGATCGGCCTCGGCAAAGCCCTTCTCGATATCGCCATGGCCAAACTCGCACATGGACATCACGTTCTTTGAGAGCCCGTCCGGCACGCTCTCATTGCCACCCGCAGCGCGAAGCACAGGCGCATCTCGCTCCATCGCCTCGTCCACATCGGTCACATGGGGCAGCACGTCGTACTCGACCTCGATCAGGCGCAACGCTTTCTCTGCAGCCCGGCGGCTGGTCGCGGCAACAGCGGCCAATGCGTGGCCGTCATAGAGCACCTTCTCCCCTGCCATGCAGTTGTCGAGCACATCCTGCTCCTCCGCATTCGGGTTGAAATCGGCCCGGGTCACGACGCCTTTGACTTGGGAAAGCGCCTCGGCCTTCGACGTGTCGATCGACTTGATCCGGGCATGGGCATGGGGCGAGCGCAGCACCGCCCCCCAAAGCATGCCGGGTGCCGACATATCCGCGCCGAACATCGCCCGGCCGGTGACCTTGTCGATGCCATCGGGCCGCACTGGGCGCGTGCCAACGGCGTTAAAAATGCGGTTCTGGCTGTCATATTCGTCAAAGGCCATGGCTCAGGTCCTTTCCTCAGGCCGCTTCGCCGCGCATCTCGGCGGCGGCATCCATAATGGCGCGGATGATTTTGTCATAACCGGTACACCGGCAAAGATTGCCCGCGAGCCAGAAGCGCAGTTCGGTCTCGGTCGGCTCCGGGTTCTTCTCGAGCAGGTTCTTCGCCGCGACCAGGATCCCCGGCGTGCAGATCCCACATTGCAGCGCTGCATGCTCCAGCATCTTGCGTTGGATCGGGTGGAGCTTTTCCCCTTCGGCAATCCCCTCAACCGTGCCAATCTCGCGACCCTGCGCCTCGGCACCCAGCACCAGGCATGAGCACACAGCCCGCCCGTCCAGCGTAACCGTGCAGGCCCCACAATCGCCGGTACCGCAGCCCTCCTTGGCGCCGGTCAGGCCCAAACGATCGCGCAGGACGTCCAGCAGGGTTTCATCCGGGTCGCAGAGAAACTCCGTCTCATCCCCGTTGATATTCGTTGCGACATGGATCTGCATCAGGCTGCTCCCTTGGCGCGGTCGAGCGCGATCTTGGTGGCACGTTTGGCGAGCACGCCGGCAACATCGGTGCGAAACTCAATGGTGCCGCGTTTGTCATTGATCGGGTTGCAGGCGGCCGAGGCGGCGGCCGACAGCTTCTCCAGCGCCGCGTCATCGGCATTGGTGCCAATCAGCGCCTCCGCTCCTTCCTTCAGCAGCAGAGCGGTTGGCGCCACAGCACCCAGCGCGACCCGGGCTTGGGCGATCGTGTCGCCCTCGAGCGACAGGCTGACCGAAGCGCCAACGACGGCGATATCCATCTCGGTGCGCGGAATGAACCGCAGATAGGCGTCGCCGGAGCGCTGAGGCCGCGCGGGCAAAAAGACCGAGCCGATCATCTCGCCTTTTGCCAGCGAGGTCTTGCCCGGCCCGATCGCAACCTCCTCGACCGGGATCTCGCGGATCCCGTCTGGCCCATGGATGCGCACAATCGCACCCGCCGCGATCATCGGCGGCACGGTATCCGCCGCAGGCGAGGCATTGCAGAGATTGCCGCAGAGGGTCGCGCGGGCATGCACCTGGGTCGAGCCCACCAAACAGGCCGCCTCGACCACGCCGGGCCAGGCAGCCTTCACACCCGCATGCTCGTCCAGCATCGCACCCGAGACCGCGGCACCAATGCGAAACCCGCCTGCCTCCTCGGTGATCTCATAGATCCCGTCGATCCGCTTGATGTCGACCACCAGATCCGGTTCGACCATGCCCGAGCGGAGTTGGACCAGCACATCCGTGCCGCCTGCCAGGACCCGGGTCAGGCCCGGTTCGGCTTGCAACAGAGCAACAGCATCATGGAGGGTAGAGGGGCTTTCGTAGCGCATATCTTGGCTTTCGGCTAGAATCACGTTGCGTGCTCCGAGCCTTACACCGAAGGCACGGAAAGAAAAGCCGCCGTTCCAAAAATCCGTCTGTCAGAGAGGTTTGCGCGCCCATCAGGTGGAAAATCAACGCCCCCTCTGGTTGTTAGGGGTTTTTGCCGTCTTTTGTGGGGTCGAGGGGGTGTTGGCGGGGAGGTTTCGGTTAGCGCGTTTTGGTTGGGGTTGGGTCGATCAGGTCCGGTGCTGTGCTATGCTGCATCGAATTCTGTCAGCAGATGGGTTCCGGCATTGGCTGCGAGGAATGCGACCGTCTCTTCGAGATGCTCTTTCTCGAGATCGAGCGAGGTCTCCTCGTCCAGCTTGATCCGCAGACCCCCATCGGCGGTCTCCTCATAGCGCAGATTGATCGTATCCACGCCCGCCATGGTCTGGACATCCGCCAGGAACACTTCGGGCGGGCTCAGATCCAGTGTCTTGAACTCATGATCGACACTCTCGGTCCCGCCTGCGAGGATCCCATCGCTCTGCTCCACCGCGATCCAATCGATCTGCTCGGGCACATGCCATTGGTCGCGCAGTTCTTCTTCCTGCATCTGAACCGAGAAGCCCGTCCCGCTCACATCCGCATTGCGCGTCACCGCCGCATCCGAGCCATTGTCCGAGGCAAGCTGGGTGAAGACCAGCGGTGCCGCCTCAAAGGCGGTCTCGAATGTCACCGCGCTCGGGATGTCACTCTCCGCCACCGTGCGCCCGGCCTGGATCACCGTGCCATCGGGCAGGCGATGCGAGCCCTCGGTCGCGGCCATCCAGCTCACGGTCTCGGCCATATGCCAGCCATCGTAATACATCCACTCGTCGATCTGCACTTCAAAGCCCGTCTCATCGACATTGCGCACCCGCACGGTCGCTTCGTCGCCATTGGCGCTGAGCGGGCCCATGACCACGATCGCATCGGGGATCGGGCTGTCAAAATCGACCCGGGTCCAAAGCCCCCGCGCCTCCTGCGACAGGCTCAGCGTGCCGAGTTCCAGCCGCGCTGACCCGGCATTGCCACCGATCGCGACCTCTTGGACGATGCCGTTGACCTGGCGCACCGTCGCCCCGGGCGCGACTTCGAAACTGGCGGTGTTGAGGTTATTCGCCCCGCCGACCGATTGCCCTGGGCCCGGCACAAACTCGGTTCCCGCCTGGTCGATAAAGCGCACCTGATAGCCATCTCCCGCCGGGACATCCTCGAACCGGTAGAACCCGCCCGCCAGGGTCGTCGTCGTGGCAACCGTCTCATCCCCAAAGCGAAGCTGGACTTCATAGCCGACAGCCCCGGTATCCACGCCATCATCAAACGCGCCGTTCCCATTGCCATCGGCAAAGACCCAGCCCGTCACCTCGCCCGGCTCAAAATCGAGCGCGACAGTGACCTGGGCCTCCGACAGATTGCCGGCCTCATCCGCGATGCGATAGGTGAAGGTCTCCTCTGCAGTGCCAGAGAGCCCGCCATCCGTCGTCCGATAGGCGGTGTAATCCGGGGTGAAGTGGATCGTGTCATCGACGATCTCGACCGAGCCCGCCGCGGGCGCGGAGACACTGACCAAATCCAGATCCGCGCGCGGCGTCTCGGCATCCGTATCATTGGCAACCACATCCAGAACCGAGGGGGTGCTGCCTGACACTTGGAACGTATCCGGATTCGCCACAGGCGGCGTATCCGGGGGTGCCTCAACCTCGCCTGAGGGCGGGGTGTTCGGGTCTGAAGGCGTCTCCTCAAGCAGCCCATTGACCTGCGAGACCTGCGCGCCCGAGCTCACGGCGAATGGCGCCGAGTTCAGGTTCTCCGCCGAGCCGACAGATTGGCCTTCGGAAGCTGTATACTCCATCCCATCGGGCTTGTAGAAGCGCACCGAATAGCCCGTGCCGACCGGCACATCGCTGAACTGGTACCAGCCATTCTGATTGGTGGTCGCGGTCGCAACCGTCTGGTTGTCCTGGCGCAGATGCACCGTG
>JBCDAS010000042.1:0-18425 GCA_039185235.1 Pseudomonadota bacterium | reverse complement strand
GTCCTACCTTTGACCCGGGCGCGGAGTTTCCATGATCGTCACCGGGTGATCAAGTACGATCTCGGTCGTCGAGATCCGGCAAGCCCAGGCGATTGCCTCGACACCTGCTGCCTTGGCCTGGATAAAGGCCGAAAGATAGCCCGGGTCAAGGTCTCCGGCGAAATCCAGCCGGTCACAATCGGTGCGCTGGATGCAATAGAGCATCACCGCCCGGTGCCCATTGGCGACCTCAGCCGCCAGATCGCCCAGGTGTTTCGCGCCCCGCGCGGTGACCGAATCCGGGAACTCGGCGAGGCCCTTCTCGCGCATCAGATGGACATTCTTGACCTCGACAAAGGTCTTGCTCGCGCCCGAGCTCACCAGAAAATCCACCCGGCTGTTGGTCCCATACTTCACCTCAGCCCGGATCTCACCGTCCAGCCCAGGGATCAGGCCCGCCATCAGCGCCTCGCCCACAACGCGGTTCGGCACGCTGGTATCGATGCCCGCGAAGTGCCCCCCGCCAAGCTCGATCAGTTTCCACGAGAATTTCAGCTTTCGCTTCGGGTCGTCATTCGGCTCCACCCACACCCGGGCGCCCGGGTCCGCCACGCCCAGCATCGCGCCCGGATTGGCGCAATGGGCGGTGACCTCGCGCCCATCTTCCAGCTCGATATCCGCGAGGAATCGCTTATATCGGCGGATCAGGCGACCGGGGATCAGGGGCGTCTCGAACAGCATGGGCCGCTACCTAGGCCACCGGCCCAAAGGGAGCAAGCATGACCAGACCAACCGCCGCGATGCTGGTGATCGGGGACGAGATCCTCTCAGGCCGAACCAAGGAGGCCAATGCCGCCCATCTCGCCAACGTGCTGACCGAGATCGGCATTTCCTTGCGCGAAATCCGCGTGGTCGCCGACGATGAGGACGCCATCATCGAAGCGGTCAACACGCTGCGCGCCCGGGTCACTTACGTCTTCACCTCCGGCGGCATCGGGCCGACCCATGATGACATCACCGCCGATTGCATCGCCAAAGCCTTTGGCGCGCCGATCGGCATCCGCGACGATGCCCGCGCGATCCTCGAGGCGTTCTACGACGCCGAGGACCTCAACGAAGCCCGCCTGCGCATGGCTCGCATCCCCGAAGGTGCCAGCCTGATCGAAAACCCCCTCTCCCAAGCGCCCGGTTTTATCCTCGGCAATGTCCACGTCATGGCCGGCGTGCCGGCGATCTTTCAAGTCATGCTCGAGGGGCTGCGCCCGCGGCTGAAAGGCGGCGCCCCAGTGCTCAGCCACAGCTTTCGCGTCGCAATCCCCGAAGGCGATATGGCCCAAATGCTCGGCGAGATCGCCGCGGCCCATCCAAAGGTTTCCATCGGCTGCTACCCGTTCTTCCGAGGCGGCATGGGCGCGACAGTGATCCTGCGCAGCGATGACGGAGCCGCTCTGGCCAGCGCTGCCGAGGCGATCCGCCCTAGGTTCGCGCAGATGACTGACAATATCTCTGAAACTGCCCCGACCTGAGCGCTTGGACCCCAGACGAACCTCCCACCCTCTTTTGCCCGGTGGAACACCGGGCAGCGCCCGACCCTCCCCCCGGGAGGGCGCATGGCGATACCGCGAGAAGCAAGCAAGGTGTCGATGCTTTTTAGAGCGGCGTGAGCTCAGAAGTCGCTTCCGCCCTCCCAGGGTCGGGCGCTGCCCTCGACACTTAGCTCAGATGCTGGCGCAAGAAATCCACCGCCACCCGCACCTTGGCGGGCAGGAACGACCGGCTCGGATAAATCAACCAGGCCGCCGTATCAAAGGTCGTCGCCGTCACCTCATACTCCGGGAACAGATCCCGGGCGCGGGAGAAGCCGATATCCTCCGCCACCACCCAATCCGCCAACAGCGCCGGGCCCAGCCCCGCCAGCATCGCCTCACGCAGCGCCAAAGGCGAGGAGAACATCAGCCGCCCATGCACCGGCACCGAGGTCACAGGCCCATCGCCGCGGCGAAAGTTCCAATGCGAGCGATAGCCGGGCAGCGATTGCAACAGCACGTCCCGCTTGGCCAGGTCTTCCGGCTCGATCCGCTCGAACTCGGAGGACCGCCAGCCATCCACCATCACCCGATAGCGCGTCGGATGAAGCTTCACGCAGATCACATTCTTATCGATCACCGGCGCCAGCCGGATCGCAAGATCGATGCGCTCGGCAACCAGATCCAGATTGGCATCTGTCTGGATCAGCTCAAGCGTGAGCTGGGGAAAGGCCCGCTGGAAGTCCGCCAAAAGCGGGATGATCCGCCGCTGGCCATAGGCAATCGAGGTTGACAGACGCAGCACCCCTTTGGGCACCAGCCGCGCGACCAAAGCGGCCTCGCCCGCCATGTCGAGCTCATCCAAGATCACCGCAATCCGATCGCGATAAAGCGCGCCCGCCTCGGTCAAAGCCATCCGCCGCGTGGTGCGCTCGAACAGGCGAGCGCCCAGCTCCGCCTCCAGCGCCGAGATCGCGCGGGAGACGGAATAAGGCTCCACCCCCTTGGCCCGCGCCGCCTCCGAGAAGCTGCCATGCCGGGTGACGGTTAGAAAAGTATGAAGCATTTCTAAATCCATTTATGCGAATTATGCATAAATGATTCGCATAAATCGATCTTTAATGCAGCGCATTTCTCTGACAAAACCTCGGGTAAATGCACCGGTAAAGGAGACCGATATGGACCATCTGAACGGCAAATCCGTCCTGATCACCGGCGCCAGCCGCGGCATCGGCGCGGCAACCGCCCGGCTTTTTGCCGAGGCAGGCGCGAAAGTCGCCCTCGCCGCCAGGTCGCGCAGTGCCTGCGAGGACATCGCGGCCGAAATCACGGCCAAAGGCGGCTTGGCCATCGCTCTCACCTGCGATGTCTCTGATCCGGCGGCCGTCCAAGCCGCAGTTGATGAGACCATTAAGTCTTTCTTTTCCTTGGATATTTTGATCAATAATGCCGGTGTGATCGAGCCGGTAGCCCGGCTCGATGAAAGCGATCCGGCGGCCTGGGGTCATGTCATCGATATCAACCTCAAAGGCGTCTATTACGGCATGCAAGCGGCGCTGAAGCCAATGCGCGCGCAGGGCGGCGGGACGATCATCACGATCAGCTCCGGCGCCGCCCATGGACCCTTGGAGGGCTGGAGCCACTATTGCAGCTCAAAGGCCGGAGCCCATATGCTAACCCGTTGCCTTTACAAAGAATTCTCAGATCAAGGCATCCGGGCGATGGGCCTTTCTCCTGGCACAGTGGCGACGCAAATGCAGCGCGAAATCAAAGCCTCCGGCGTCAATCCAGTGAGCCAACTCGATTGGGAAATCCACATCCCCGCCGATTGGCCCGCAAAAGCACTGGCCTGGATGTGCTCGGCAGATGCGGATGAGTTTAACGGAGAGGAGATCAGCCTCCGAAAAGAGGATATCCGTGCCCGAATCGGACTGGCATAATCGCCGGAACCAACTTGGAGAATCGCATGTGCGCCTCAGCCCCCGGAACGGCCCAACCCACTGTTTTTATTGATAATCCTCGCACCCGCGTGACCGAGTGGCGCTTCCCGAAAAAGGGCGACAACACCGGCTGGCATCGCCACGCCTATGACTATATCGTAGTGCCGCTATTCGATGGCGTGTTGGAGATCGACACAGGCGAGGGCGAACGCGCGATCGCCGAAATGAAAACCGGCGTGCCCTATTTCCGCAACCTCGGCGTCGAACACGACGTGATCAACGGCAACGACTTCGAATGCGCTTTCGTCGAGATCGAATTCCTAGAAAATCCAAGCACTTAGCTTACCGCGACGCTGCGGGAACCAAACGGAATGCGCTGACGCGCATACTCCTAAATGGCTGAAGGAGAAAACACCACAGGCAAGCCTGCAGTGTTTTGGCCTTCAGCCTGCGCCCAAATTCAGATCTAAGCGCCCTCTCGCAATCGGTTCGGCTAGGCGCCGGCGGCCCTGCTGCGTCTTCAGACGCAGGCGCGGCAGGATGCCGCGTGCCCGCGTCAGCGGGTCAGGGCCGCTGCGAAAGACTTTGAGCTCAATGCGCGGCTTCCCAGTTTGCACCCTGCCCTGCATCGACAACCAGCGGCACGTCCAGCTTCAAGGCCGGGTCGCAGGCGCCTTCCATAACAGCACGGACCACCCCAATCGTCTCATCAAGCTCGGCCTCTGGCGTCTCGAAAAGCAGTTCATCATGGACTTGGAGCAGCATTTTCGCTTTTAAACCAGAAGCTTGAAGGGCGCCGGGTATTCTAATCATCGCTCTGCGGATCACGTCAGCTGCTGTTCCTTGGATTGGCGCATTGATGGCGGCACGCTCTGAGAACCCGCGCCCTGGACCCTTTTGATTGATCCCCGGCGTATGGATGCGCCGCCCGAACAGCGTCTCAACATAGCCTTTCTCACGGGCATGGGCCTTGGTGTCTTCCATATAGGCGCGGATGCCGGGGAACCGTTCGAAATAGGCATCGATGAAGGTCTTCGCCTCGGATTGCGGAATGCGCAGTTGGTTTCCCAACCCAAAGGCCGAGATCCCATAGATCACTCCGAAATTGATCGCCTTCGCCCGACGGCGAACCATCGGATCCATGCCCTCAATGGGCACGCCGAAAACCTGGCTCGCGGTCATCGCGTGGATGTCCTGTCCCTCATGAAACGCTTGTTTCAAGGCATCAATTTCAGCGATCTGGGCGAGGATGCGCAGCTCGATCTGGCTGTAATCGAGGCTGAGGATCACATTGCCTTCCTCAGCAATAAACGCCGTGCGGATCGCGCGGCCTTCCTCGGTGCGCACGGGGATGTTCTGCAGGTTCGGATCGGTCGAGGCGAGCCTGCCGGTCGAGGTCGCAGCCAGGCTGAACGACGTATGCACCCGCCCAGTCTCGGCGTTGATATGGGTTTGCAGGGCATCCGTGTAAGTCGACTTCAACTTAGAAAGTTGTCGCCAATCCAATACTTTAGCGGGCAGATCGTGCAGCGCTGCCAAGCTTTCAAGCACATCGGCGCCCGTGGCCCAGGCACCGGTTTTGGTCTTCTTGCCACCCTCGAGCCCGATCTCGTCGAACAGGATCTCGCCCAGTTGCTTCGGCGAGCCGACGGCGAACTTCCGGCCTGCAAGCTCGTAGATCTCGTCCTCATACTCCGCCATTTTCTGGGCGAACCGGTTGGACATGTTGGAGAGCACACCGGCATCGACCTTGATCCCCGCCGTCTCCATATCGACCAACACCGGGACCAGCGGGCGTTCCAGCGTGTGATAGACGGTGGAGACCTTCTCCGCCGCCAGCCGCGGGCGTAAGCTTTGCCAAAGGCGGAAGGTGATGTCCGCATCCTCGGCCGCATAGGTCGCGGCCTTCTCCAGATCCACCTTGTCGAAGGTGATCTGCGACTTGCCCGATCCGATCAACTCCTTGATTGACAGGGCTTTATGCCCGAGGTGACGCTCGGACAGCTCATCCATCCCGTGCCCGCCCTTGCCGCTATCCAGAGCATAGGAGATCAGCATCGTGTCATCGATCGGCGCGACGGGGGTCTTATGCCGCGCCAGGACCTTCAGGTCGTATTTCAGGTTCTGACCGATCTTGAGCACCGCAGGATCGGCGAGGATAGGCCGCAGGATCTCCAGCGCCTGATCGGTGGTCATCTGCTCCGCCAGCCGCTCGCCACCACCCAGGAGATCGCCTTCGCCTGCCACATGGGCAACGGGCACATAGGCGGCATTGCCGGGGGCGAGCGCCAGGGCGAACCCGACGATCTCAGCTTTCATCTCATCAAGCGAGGTTGTTTCGAGATCGATGCAGAGGAGGCCCGTGTCGATGATCCCTTGGAGCCAATTAGCAAGCCCCTCTGGCTCCCGGATAATCGCGCAATCATCGGGTTTGATCTCTGGCATTGCACGCCGGGCACCTGGAGCTGTGCTGTCGGTCTGGAGCGGCTCCGGCGCGGGCGCCTCGATCACCGGGGCTTCGGCGCCCAGAGCCTCGGACACCCGATTGGTCAGCGTCCGGAACTCCATCGACGCGAGGAAGGCGAGCAGCGGTTCGGGGTCGGTCGCGGTCAGCGAGAACTCATCCAGCGGGGCTTCGACCGGCACGTCCTGGGCCAGCGAGACGAGGTCGCGGGAGATGCGGATCTGGTCGGCTTTCTCGATCAGGGTCTGGCGGCGTTTGGGTTGCTTGATCTCCTCAGCGCGCGCGAGGAGCGCATCTAAACCCCCGTATTCATTGATCAATTGCGCGGCCGTCTTCACGCCGATCCCCGGCGCGCCGGGCACGTTATCGACGGAATCGCCCGCCAAGGCCTGCACGTCGATCACGCGATCAGGATGGACGCCGAACTTCTCCATAACCTCATCCGGCCCGATCGCCTTGTTCTTCATCGGGTCAAGCATCGAGACGCCCGGGCGGATCAACTGCATCAGATCCTTGTCGGAGCTGACGATGGTAACCTCCGCGCCACCCTCGACCGCTTGCACGGCATAGGTCGCGATCAGATCGTCGGCCTCATAACCCTCCATTTCGATCGATGGCAGACCAAAGGCGCGGGTCGCGTCGCGGATCAGCGGGAACTGGGGACGCAGGTCCTCGGGCGGCGGCGGGCGGTTGGCCTTGTACTCGGCGTAGAGATCGTTGCGGAAGCTCTTGGACGAGTAATCGAAAATCACCGCCAGATGGGTCGGCCCCTTGGTGCCAAAGCCCGAGACCATCTTGTGGAGCATGTTGCAAAACCCCTGCACGGCCCCCACGGGCAGACCATCCGATTTGCGCGTCAAGGGCGGCAGCGCGTGGTAGGCCCGGAAGATGTAACCCGAGCCATCGATCAGATAGAGATGGTCGCCTTTCGAGAGCCCCAATGGTCCGGTCCTTCTGTGAGTGCCGGGGCATTGAAGAGGATGCGCCGGGCAAATGCCAGCCCGAATTCGCGGCCCTTTCGCGTCACTGGATTTCGACGCCGAAGGCATTCCCATCCAGGACCTGGCCGCGGATTACGATGTGCCCATTCGACATCACAAGGGCATATCTGTCGTCCCGCGCGTAGACCCGGTAGCAGATCTGGCGCTCGTGCCCGATCCAGCAGAACAGCCCGTGCTCTAACAGCTTGGTGGTGATGCGATGTGCCTTGCCATCGTGGATGGAGTAGGCGGTCATATCCTCGGTGAAGTAGAGCTGGTACGGGTTTCCCCTCGTGCTCACCCCGTCGAGGCTGTTCCCGGCGAACAGGCGCGTCACGCCTGCGCTGGTGAGCGACCGGTCGGCGAACTCCCAAACCTCACGCCAAGGGGACACTTGGGCTTGCGCGAAGGGCTGGTCAGCGATGGTGAAACAGGCTAGTAAAACAAGAAATTTCAATGCGTTGGATGAATTCATGCGATTGCTCAATCTCGCCGCTCTCTGTGTCGCTGCAGCTTGGATGATCGCGCCCTCCGCCGCAAGGGCTGACTATGGCGAGGAGACCATGGTCCGCCACCCGGGCTTCATCCGCCATTTGGGGCCCGAGGAAGCCCTTGGCGTGATCATTTGGAGCCCTGGCTTCGACTCAATTCGCAACGGCCATCCTGAACCTTTGACCGGAGCCATGCCGCACTTCCTCGACTGGCTGTACGGCCACGGATGGGATGTCTATTACATGGCACGAGAGGGCACGACACAAATCAGCGACCGAAAGGAACATGCCGCCGCAATCCGCAGAGCAGTGCGGGGTTTGGCGCGGGCCGGCTACGCCAAAATCGTCCTCGGCGGCCAGTCTGCAGGCGGCACATACCAGATGATCGCCGCATCGGAAGATCTTGGCCTGCACGCCATCATGTTGTTCGCATCAGGACCAACGACGGGGGATGATAGCTTTGACGATCTCTTGGCCAACAGCATCGCCGAGCGTTTTGTTGTCACCCATTTCAGCGAGGACACTACGATTGGCACGCGTGAAGAGGCCAGGATCCGCGGGCTGCTTGAAGCCAAGGCGCGCCCCGCGCTGCTGATCCACGAGCCAGAGGGGCAAGTCGGCCATGGGGCTGCCTTCCAATCAGCTTTCGCGCGGAGCTTCGGTGACTGTCTGCTCAAGTTCCTGGACCCTGAAGGGAAACCGGCCAGCCTCAGGACCTGTCAGTAGACTTGGCCGAACCAGATCTGGGCCAGTATGATGGTCGCGGGGAGGAGGAAGAAGGCAAGCCCCGTTTGGATCGTGGTGATCGCTGCCATCAGCGGGGCATCTCCGCCGAGTTGCCGGGCCAGCGTATAGGCCGCCGAGGCGGTCGGAGAGGCGCCAAACAGGAGTGCCACAAAAGTCTCGAGCGGCGTCAGCCCAATCCATTGCGCGAGCAGGAAGACCGTGACTGGGAAGACCGCGAACTTGCCGATCGAGGCGAGGATCAGGGGCAGGATCCGCGTTTGCATGGCCCTCAGCCGGAGGTTCGCGCCAACGCACATCAGCACGATGGGCAAGGCTGCGGCGCCGATCAGCCCGGCTGTGTCATGGAGCACCGGGATCTCTCCTACGCCCGTCAGATTAACGGTCAGACCCGCGCCAACGGACAGGATCAAGGGGTTGCGGCCTAGGTCTTTCAGGATCGCGCCGAAGAGGCCGCCATGCTCGCGGCTCTGGTTCATGATCACCATGGTCGGCACGATGGTCAGGTTGGTTACCGGGATCAACATCGCCGTGGCCAGCGCCGCCAGCGCCAATCCTTCCGCGCCGAACAGCGCCTCGGCGACTGAGAGCGCGATGAAGGCGTTGTGCCGTGAGGCGCCTTGGATGATCGAGGTGCCCGCGGCATTGCCCACTCTGGACAGCCGCGCCGCGAGCAGGCCGAACAGGAAGGCCAGCGCAAATCCGCCAAGGATCACAACGGCATAGGAGGTCGCCAGATCGAGCGAAATCTCGATGGTCGAGGTCTTGTAGAACAAGAGCGCTGGCATCAGGACCCAGTAGACCAGCTTGTCGTTCAGGTTCCAGAACTCGGTATTCGGGATGCCGCCGCGCCTAAGCACATGGCCCAAGACGATCAGCAGGAAGATCGGGGCAATCGCGACCAGAAAGGCGGTGATCTCCATCTCACCGCCTCGTCGAGGTCAATGGTCGCTCGCGCCTGATTTCAGGACAAACTTCTTGTCGCAATAGGGGCACTCGACATAGCCATCTGGCCCAATTGTCAACCATACGAGCGGGTGACCCAGGGCGCCGCCACCACCATCGCAAGAGATGCGGGTTTTGGTAACCTCTTCGGTCTCTGGAGCTTCGATCGACATAGGGCCTCTTTTGGCTGGGATCCGCATTGGGATCTGCGCTGGGGTCTGTGCCGCCATCATATCGCGGCGCAAGCGGCCCGCAAGCGGCTGATCGGTCGCGGGGGCTAGGAAAGCGTTTTGCGGAAGTAGATGCGGTCAAACCCGTCCTCGTTACGGCGATCGAACATCTCATAGCCGAGCCGGCGATAGAAGTTCTGGTTGGCCGTCATTTTCGCATTGGCATAGAGCTCGACCAGGGCGAGGCCTTGCGCACGCGCCATCGCCTCGCAATGCTCGATTAAGGCACGCCCCAGGCCGTGACCGCGAGCTTCGGGATGGGTCGCCACATTCTCGAGGAACATCAGATCGCCGAGCGGGTAGAACACGATGAACCCTTCGAGCCCGCGCCGTTCGATCACCCAAACCCAGCCATCGGCAATCTGTGCCGCGAAATCCGCCACCATGGGCGCGGGTTTACGCCCGATCGCGGCAACATAGGGCTGATAGGCTTCCTCGGCGATTGCGCGCACGGTTGCGGTATCTTTTGGCAGGGCTGCTCTGATCTTCCAGGTCATGGCACAAGGCTACTCCAGCGGCGAGCGAGAGGAAACCAGCAGGCGCTTTGAATTCGCCAACCCGCCATGCTAGATGGCCCGGGAAGGAGCCCACCATGCCACCATTCGAGACATTGCTGGCCTTTGCGGCTGCGACCCTTGTGTTTGCCTATATGCCAGGACCAGCGTTGCTTTACACGGCGGCGCAGACCATCGCACGGGGGCGCCGGGCGGGGCTGATGGCGGCTTTGGGCATTCATGTCGGGTGTTATCTGCATGTGATCGCAGCTGTTGCGGGCCTGTCTTATCTGTTCGAGGCGGTCCCAGCGCTTTATCTGGCACTAAAGATTGCGGGCGCAGTCTATTTGATCTGGCTCGGTCTGAACTTGATCTTGAAACGCGAGGACAGCCCGGCGGAGATCGAGGTCTTGCCGCACCAATCGGCCCGGAAAGCGTTTCTCCAGAGTGTGATGGTGGAGGTCCTGAACCCAAAGGTTGCGCTCTTCTTCATCGCCTTCCTGCCGCAATTCGTCGACCCCTCGGCCAGCCTGCCGGTCTGGGCGCAGTTTCTCATCCTGGGCACCATCGTGAACTTCGCCTTCACCTCGGCGGATCTGGTCTGTGTGGTCATGGCGGGCGCTGTGATGGCACGGCTGCGCAAGTCCGCAGGCGCCGCGAGGCTGATGCGCCGGGCTGGCGGCGGCTTGCTGGTCGCGCTGGGCGCCCATATGGCCTTGCAGCGGAGCTGATCTTGCCAGAGAACGCCATCGAAGTTGTCGGGCTCAACAAGATCTACCCGGGCTATGGCAAGAACCCGCCAAAGCAAGCGTTGGTGGACTTGCATCTTGGCATCCCATCAGGCGCGATCTTTGGGCTCTTGGGGCCGAACGGGGCCGGGAAGTCGACCTTCATCAACATCCTCGCAGGTCTGGTCCTCAAGAGCGCGGGCTCGGTGCGGATCTGGGGCTTCGATCAAGATGTGAACCCGCGCCAGTCCCGAGCCGCCATTGGGGTCGTGCCGCAAGAGCTGAATTTCGATGCTTTTTTCACGCCCTTCCAAGCTCTGGAAGTGCAAGCGGGTCTTTATGCGGTGCCCAAGTCTGAGCGCCGGTCGATGGAGATCCTCGACCGGGTTGGCCTGGCGGACAAGGCGCATGCCTATCCACGAACACTTTCGGGCGGCATGCGGCGGCGGCTTTTGGTCGCGAAAGCGCTAGTCCATCGCCCGGCGGTTCTGGTGCTTGATGAACCAACCGCAGGCGTGGATATCGAGCTGCGCCAGATGCTTTGGTCCTATGTGCGTGAGTTGAACGCCTCGGGCACGACCGTTATCCTGACGACCCACTACCTCGAAGAGGCCGAGGAGATGTGCGACACGATCGGGATTATCGACAACGGGCAGCTTGTGGCCTGTGATGCGACCTCTGCCCTGATCGGGCGGCTGGATGCAAAGACCTTGCTCATGCGCTGCGGTCAAGCGATCGAGACCGTGCCCGAGATTGCAAATGCGGAGGTGGATCTGCGCGAGCCGAACCTTCTGGCCTTGACCTATTCACGCAGCATAGTCAGTGCGCCGGAACTGATCGCCGAGGTGCAAAAGCTGGGGCTTGTGTTGACCGACATTTCGACCGAGGAGCCCCGGTTGGAAGAAGTGTTCCTTAGGCTGACAGGGTCCCAGGTCGACTAGCTGATTTCCTTCAAGACGGCTTTTGACAAGGCATCGATCTCCTCCGCAGCGCGGGTCGACTTTGCCGTCTCGCTGACGCCAGAGCCGCGGATGAAGGCATCGGTGAATGCCGCGCGCTGGCCGACGCGGGCACCCAGGATTGGCGCCCCAGTCTCAGCCAAGGCCTCCGCCGCCTGATCAGCCGCCTTCCCACGGGGCGGACAGCGGTTGAGAACCAGCACATGGTCGCAACTGGACTTGTTGAGCATGGCCAGTGTCGCCTCCGATGCCCAGACATCCGGCATCGAGGGCTGACAGGGCACGATCGCGAAATCCGCCTCTCGCATCGCGATCTTGCCCATCATGTCCGCATTGCCCGGGGCGTCGACGAACACGTAATCCGACGTCTTCGCCGCTTTGGAGATATCCGAGGCAGCCCTCCATTCCGACGTCTCAGTCAGATCCAATCCGCCGCCATCGCCACGGGTCTGCATGCGTTTGTCGAACCAGCTTGAAAGCGTCCGCTGCGGGTCGAGATCGATTAAAGTCACCGTCTTGCCCTGCCCTGCGAGATGCACGGCAAGCTGTGTCAGGAGCGTGGTTTTGCCCGCGCCCCCCTTTTGCTGAGCGAACAGGATCGTCTTGGCCATTCGGGTCCTCCGTCATGTTGCGTCGCAGCATAGCGGGGCGGAATCAGGCTCTCAAGCACCTTTCCGGCTTCTATTTGGCAGAAATCGCGTCGACAGAGCGGAAAAATCCGTGAAAATCGTTGCTGCATAGCAGCATTTTCCACGTTCGGAGGGCCTCGCACAGTTGCTATTCGCGTCAACGGTGCCACCATCGATGAGTTGTAAATCCGTACGGGAGACTGGTTTGGACCGTTTTGAAGACATGCGCTGCTTCCTTCAGGTCGTCGAGGCGCAAAGCGTCACGCGCGCCGCTGAAGTGTTAGGCCTTGCGCCATCCGCGGTCTCACGCCGTCTCAAGGAGTTGGAACGTCGGCTCGGTGCGACCCTGATGACCCGCACCACCCGGCGGATGAGCCTGACCGAGGCGGGCCAGATCTTTGCCGCCCGGGCCGAGCGGATCCTTGGCGATTTGGAGGAGGCGGAGTCCGAAGTCTCCGACGCTGCCCATCTGCTGAACGGAACCCTGCGAGTGGCCTGCCCCCTCACCTTCGGGATCAGCTATCTCACACCGATCGTCACCGAATTCATGAAAACCCATCCGAACCTTCTGGTGGAGATGGATTTGTCGGACAGGCAGGTTGATTTGGTCGGTGAAGGCTTGGACCTCGCGGTTCGGATCGGGACGCTCGAAGACAGCTCGCTCATGGCCCGCAAGATCGCGGATGTGCCCCTGGTGATGGTCGCCGCGCCCAGATTTCTTGATCAACGAGGTCGACCCGCGCATCCCGACGAGATCATCAACTGGCCTGGGCTCTACTATGTGGGCAACACGCGGATGGAGACTTGGCACTATACCGATGCATCCGGGAACGAGGGGGGTGTGAGCCTGCCAGTCAAAATGCGCGCGAATAACGGCACCACGCTTTGTGACACGGCGGCTGCGGGGCTGGGTGTCGCGCTCCAGCCCGAGTTCATCTGCGCTGGTCATTTGGCGCGTGGAGAGCTCGAAGTGATCCTCCCCGATTGTGCCTGGCCAACAGTGACCATCTACACAGTCTATCCCCAGACGCGCCACCTTTCTGCTAAGGCGCGAGCCTTCATGGACTATGTGCGCAAAGCAATCGGCAGCCAGCCGGTCTGGGTTGAAGCAACACCGACCTCAAACGCCGCAGAGTAGCGCGCCTCGACCAATCGCGCCTTGGCTTGTTTACGATGCGCTGAGAGGCGCCGCTCATCTCTTGTTTGCAACCATTTTATGTGCTTGGCTCCGCGCAGGTTTATCACCTCAGGAGGATCACAATGACTGAACTGAACCAGCGGAACGGGATCACCCGCCGCGGTCTTATGCAAACAGGTGCGGCAGCTGGCCTTTTGGTTGGGCTCGGCGGTCAGCCCCTGCGCGCAGCCCCAAAACCCGGCGGCACGATGCGCTTTGGGATGGCCCATGGCCAGACCTCGGACAGCCTCGACCCCGGCACGCATGAGAACGGCTTCACCGGCCTCATGGTCTTTACCTACTGCAACTATCTGACCGAGGTCGGCCCGGACGGCAATCTGCGTGCAGAATTGGCCGAGAGCTGGGAAGCCTCGTCAGATGCATCGGAATGGACCTTCAAACTGCGCGATGCCACTTTCCACGATGGCCGCAAAATCATGTCCAAGGACGTGCTTGCATCAATGAACCACCACCGTGGTGAGGACAGCCAGTCGGCGGCCAAACCGATCCTGTCGGCGGTGACCGACATCGTGGCCGTTGGCGATGACGCGGTGAAGTTCGTGCTGGATGCCGGCAATGCCGACTTCCCCTTCATCTTGACCGACTATCACCTGCCGATCCTGCCCGCCAATGATGATGGCTCGTTGGACTGGCAGTCGAAAAACGGGTCCGGTGGCTATAAGCTGGTCAATTTCGAGCCCGGAGTGCGCGCCGATTTCGAGCGGTTTGACGGCTATTGGAAGAAAGACGCGGCCTTTTTCGACAAGATCGAGGTCCTGGCGATCGTCGATCCGGTTGCGCGGACCAACGCGCTTATGACGGACGCGGTCGATGTGATCGATCGGGTCGAGCTCAAGACGGTCGCTTTGCTGAAGCGCAACCCGAATGTCGTCGTGCACTCGGCCACAGGCACCCAGCACTACACGTTCCCAATGCGGGTCAATGCAGATCCCTTCACGGACAACAATGTTCGGATGGCGATGAAGCTGGCGATCAAACGCGAAGAGATGGTCGAGAAGATCCTGCAAGGCTTCGGAAGCGTCGGCAATGACCTGCCGATCGCGCCGCATCAGCGCTACTATAACAAGGATCTGCCGCAGCGCAGCTATGATCCGGACAAGGCGAAGTTCCACCTCAAAGAAGCCGGGATGGACAGCTTGGATGTGACCTTGATCGCTGCAGATGCCGCGTTCTCTGGCGCCGTCGATGCGGCACAGCTTTTCGCGGCTTCGGCCAAGGAGGCTGGCATCAACATCACCGTCGAGCGTGCGGCCAATGATGGCTATTGGTCGAATGTCTGGAATTCAAAGCCGTTCTGCGCCTGCTACTGGGGTGGCCGTCCGGTCGAAGATCAGATGTTCTCAACCGCATATCAGTCGGGCGTGCCCTGGAACGACACCGCCTGGTCGAACGAGCGGTTTGACGAGTTGCTGATCTCGGCACGGGCGGAGCTGAACGACGATACCCGCCGTGCGATGTACTATGAGATGCAGGAGATCCTGCATAATGATGGTGGTCTGATCTGCCCGATGTTCTCCAGCTACGTCACCGGACGGTCGAAGAAAATCGGCGTGCCAGAAGTCTATGGTTCGAACTGGTCGCTCGATGGCAACAAAGCCGCCGAGCGCTGGTGGTTCGCCTGATCTCAGGCCACTCGATGAGAATGGGAGGCCCGGCCATGTGCCGGGCCTTCTTCATTTTGACAAAGGGAAAGACTGAACCAATCCGCCCGGCACGCTCACACCGATCCTGCACAAAACAAAACCCCTCGCCGAACCCATGGCCGGGTGGGTGGGCAGTCGGAGTGCCGCAGGCGCTCCGCTGGATGCCCCCCGGCAGCTAGGCGATGCGCTTTGGGCGCAGGATATGCGGATAGGCGCCATCATAAAGCGCGCTGTCGCGAAATTCTCCGTCGGCCAAAGCCGGCCCCAACAGGATCAGCGCCGTTCGCGTGATCTTCGCTGCGCGCACTTTTTCGCGAATGGTGCCAAGGGTTCCCTCGATGAACCGCTGATCCGGCCAGCCGACCCGGTATGCAACAATCACAGGGCAGTCAGCCCCATAGAACGGGGTCAACTGGCGCTCAATTTCTAAGAGATTTCGGATCGAGAGATGGATCGCCAGGGTTGCGCCAGTGCGCCCCAAGGTTTCCAGATCCTCTCCTGGTGGCATCGCAGAGCTTTTCATCGCGGTGCGCGTCAGAATAACCGTCTGGGCCACCTCGGGCACTGTCAGCTCCCGGCCAAGCGCCGCCGCCGCCGCGGCATAGGCCGAGACGCCGGGGGTGATGTCATACTCTATCTCGAGCGCCTTCAACCGCCGGATCTGCTCGGCAATCGCACCGTAGAGCGAAGGGTCGCCCGAATGCACCCGCGCCACATCCAGACCACGCGTATGGGCACCCTCGATAACTGCGATAATCTGATCCAACGTCATCGGGGCTGTATCAATGACCTCAGCACTTTCTGGAGCAGCGGCGACAATCGCCTCTGGCACCAGCGATCCCGCATAGAGGCAAACCTGACAGGTTTGGATCAGGCGCAGACCCTTGACCGTAATGAGATCCGGATCGCCAGGACCTGCACCGATAAAATGAACCGTCATTCGCTCCAACCGATGTCAAAGAGAGTTGCACCGCCCGGGATCTCGGGCACGCCAAAGTAACTCTCCTCCCGACCCACGATTATCTCAGTTGGGCGCAGCGGTCGGAAGAGCTGAGCCAATTCCTCCCGCCTTAGCGAGGCGACAATCAGCACCCGGTTCGCGTAGGGCCATTTTCGCGTTTCCTTAGGCTCGGCGTATTCCGAGACAGCAATGCGCACCGACAAAACCTTTGGGCAGCGTTCCACCTCGCTCAGGATCAACCGCATCTTTGAGAGACCGGTGTGATGCGCTCCCCGGATCAGGCTGCGCTCCTCGTCATTGCCATCAAAGAACTCTTCAATCCGGATCAAAGGGATCTTTCGACGCCGCGACTCGTAGCCCAAGAGCCCGGTTCGAGACCGGGCAATCGGCACCATTGCGTTCAGTTTTTCCGCAAGGTTGATCATTTTGACGGCGTCCGGCACGCGACTTCCCCAAAATCTTTCAACTCATCCTTCAACTTTGGAGCAAATTTTACAGCGTATCCGCGGGGTGTGTAGATTCGTGAGCTGCCACCAAGGGTAGCAGTCCGCGACTGTGACGATCCGACAACAACTGTGGTGAGCATATCGACGTCATCCACCTCCAATTGGTCTAATCTGAGATAGCTGAGCGCCTCTTCAGGCCTTCCAAGCGAAGAGGCCAATAAAACCGGGCAATCGGCGGGGCGGTACTTGAGCAAGATCTCCCGCGCTTCGGCCAGCAATGTCCGGCGCCGTTTGGAGACTGGATTGTAGAACGCAATCACGAAATCCCCCTCTGCCGCCGCATGCAGACGTTTGAGTATATCCTCTCGCGGGGTCAGCAGATCCGAGAGCGAAATGGCGCAAAAGTCATGGCCCAAGGGGGCACCAGACCTCGCCGCGGCCGCCTGCAAAGCCGACACACCGGGAGCTGTCACCACCTCCACCCGACGCGCAGCATCCGAGACAGGTCCCCCGGCAGCGCCCGTGTCCATGAGCTCAAAGACCAGTGCACCCATGGCATAGATCCCCGCATCTCCCGAACAGAGGATCGCTATGTGCCGCCCCTCGGCCGCGCGCTCCAGCGCAAAGCGGCAGCGCGCCTCTTCACCACCCAGCGGGAAGTCATGGCGCGGTTTGCCTGCGGCGAGCGGGCCGACCAGATCGATATAGAGCCCATACCCCACCAGCTCATCGGCCTCCGCGATCAGTCGAGAGGCCTCTGGCGTCCGCCAATCGGCCCGGCCCGGCCCAATACCCACCAAGCTCACGCTGCCCCGATGGCGCCCCGGTAGCGCGATGATCGGATCTGCTGCAATCGCCAGAGCTGCGGTTGCATTCGGCGATTTCCGCTTTTCGACCAAAATCTTGGCGGTCGCGCCCGCAAGCGCCAATGCCGCCCCCTCGGCAACGCCATGGCAGCCGACTTCTGCGAACACCACGTCGGAGGGGTTGGCGAGCCGGTGCGCCTCTTGCTCCAACGCCTCTGCGGTGAACAGGCGATAGGGGAGCGCGAGGTCGTCGGCCAGAGCATTCATCGCAGGCTCGTCCGCTTTGAGGTCGAGCGAGCCAATCGCGGCAATCGCCTCGGGTGCGACCTGGGCCTCTGCTAAAACCGATCGCACCAGATCGGCGAGTTCCTGTGGTGCACAATCGCGTGCGCATCCGACACCCAGCGTCAGCCGTTGTGGATGATAGGATAGCGACCGATCAGAAACTGGCGCGGGCTTAATCCCCCCGGTGAGTGTTACCGTTTCTAAGCCTTCTCCCCGGGATGGCAGATCGAATGGAAGCTCCCCCTCGATCGCTACGCGCGCACCGCCAAGCACCGCCGCCATGACCGGTTTCGCATGCTGGGGATTGGCGAGGCGCCACCCGGCAGGTGGCTCATCCAGGGCCAGGCCAAGAGCAAGGTCTCCAGCCGTGGTCACGAGCACCGAGGCGCCGAGCCCCTCGGCCAAGTCCGTCGCCAAACGATTGGCCCCGCGATGCCCCCCCAGAAGAGGAACCACAGCCGAGCCATCTTCAGCGACAGCAAGAACCGGCGGCTCGACCCGCTTATCCGAGAGCAACGGTGCGACCGCCCGGATCAAGATTCCAGCCGCACAAACCCCAACAATCGGGTGGCCAGCGGCAAAGAGGGTGCGGATATGCTCCAGCGCATCTGGAAACACAACATCCGCACGCTCGATCCGGTCTCGGCGGCCATGCAGAGGCGAATCGAGCAATCGGGCAACCTGACCAGCGACCCCCTCACCCGCGCGGGAGAGCGCAATCACCACGGGTCTCAGCTCAGCCACGGGTCGTCCCCTTTATAGATTAGGATCATCGAGAAATAAGGCGCTGTCTCAGGCGCTTCTGCCAGGGCAAGCGCCTGTGACCCGGGCAAGCTCGCGCGTTCGACATAGCGGGCGTGATCGATAAGGTCGAGTTGCTCCAACAGCGACCGAAGGCGTGGGAAATGACGACCGACCTTCATGATCGCGGCAGCCTCGGACCGGGCGATATGGGCTTTGATCTCCTCATCGGGGAG
>JBCDAS010000041.1:0-18472 GCA_039185235.1 Pseudomonadota bacterium | reverse complement strand
TCCTTCGTCACGGCTTGGCCACAGCGCATCACCCCACGGGCTGGATCAAAAGCGTATTGCGGCTCGCCATAGAGTTGCCAGCCATTGGAAAGCGCCTCGGACACTTTGTGGCAGAACTCTGCGGTGTCATCTGAGGAGAGAAATCTGTAAGCGATCATACCATTACTCCGTAATCTACGATGTTGGGCCAGCGTCGATGTCGCCTGATCTGCCTGCGTGGCCCACAATCTGAGGTCATCTGGCGATCGCCTCTGCCATTGCGAGGACGCGTTGCGCCTCGAGAACATGAAGGTTTTCAACGATCCGTCCATCGACCACAGCAACTCCGCGACCCTCTGCTTTTGCCTCTTCAAAGGCCGCCATCATGCGGCGGGCGCTAGAAATCGCCTCGTTACTGGGGCTGAAGACTTCATTAGTGATCGCTACTTGAGCGGGATGGATCAGGGTCTTGCCATCCATCCCAAGCTCTTTGCCTTGAAGACAGGCGGCACGCAGGCCCTCTTCGTCTTTGATCGCATTATGAACGCCATCAAGGATGGTCAAACCATAGGCGCGGGCGGCCAAAAGGCAGAGCCCGAGGCCAGTGATTACCGGCAAACGGTCGGGCGTGTGACTGGCATGCATGTCCTTGACCAGATCATTTGTGCCCATGACAAAAGCCGAGAGACGCGGCGAGGCGCTGGCGATCTCGGCCGCGTTCAGCATAGCGAGGGGGGTTTCCATCATTGCCCATAGTTTCGAAGGCGTCTCAAAGATCTCCATTCGGCTAACAATCTCTTGGACTTGAGAGGCCCGCTCAACCTTTGGCACAAGGATTGCGTCGGGCTCTGCTGCACAGGCAGTTGTGAGGTCGTCTTCGCCCCATTTCGTATCCAATCCGTTGATCCGAATGATCAATTCGCGGCGACCATAGCCCTGAGATCGTACGGCTTCGGCGACCATCTCACGGGCTTGGGGCTTTTCGCCAGGGCTTACGGCGTCCTCGAGGTCAAGGATAAGGCAGTCGGCATCCAGGCCTTTGGCCTTCTCCAGCGCGCGGGCATTGGACCCCGGCATGTAGAGAACAGAGCGCCGTGGGCGAGCACTTTCCTGCATGTTTTTCGCCTCATGAGGTAATTTTCTTGCGCCTAATTATGCTGCGGCGCATCATGGCGCAAGTCCCGTTTTCGTCCTTTACGCGCCATTAACCCTCCTCGGTCATGGTTAACAACGCGATTGGACTGATGTTGCCCGATTTCCGGGCGGGGCGAGAGCTCCCTCACTCGCGGATCCGGCTGGCCCCAGCCGCCATTAAGAGCAACAGGGCCCCAGATCGCCACCGGAAACAGCACTCCATTCCGCTTGCCCGATAAGGGCCTGGAAAGGAGACCTGATGAAACCGACTAACCTTCTGCTTGCATCTGCTGCTCTAGGAGCGGCGATCACTCTCACGCCGAAAGGTGCTGACGCCCAAGGCATGGTTTGTGGCGCGCGTGCGCAAATCATCAAACAACTTGCCGATCGCTACGGCGAAGCGGCCCTCTCGCGCGGCGTCGCGCGAGGTTCAGGGATCGTCGAGACCTATGTGAACCCCGCTTCGGGAAGTTGGACGATCGTTGTCACAAACACCAAGGGCATGTCCTGCCTGATGGCCGCTGGCGAGGCGTTTGAGCCGATTGAACAGCCCGCCGTTGCCCATCGCGACCCTCCCGCATAACCATCCAAAAGGCGCCTTCGCGGGCGCCTTTCACCTCACCCAGGCTTGCCATGGCCGCCAGAATCGCGCTACGGCGCGGCGGTAATCTGTACGCGGGTGCAGCCAAAGCTCACCCCCCCATGACAAGTCAGGGAGCCACCAGATGGCCAGAAGCAAGATCGCGCTGATCGGCGCAGGACAGATCGGTGGCACGCTCGCCCATCTCGCCGGTCTGAAAGAAATGGGTGATATCGTACTCTGCGACATCGCCGAAGGAATCCCCCAGGGCAAGGCGCTGGACCTCGCCGAATCGAGCCCGGTCGACGGATTTGACGCTGGAATGACCGGCATTTCCACTGACCCTACGAGCGCAGACAGCTATGCGCCGATCGAAGGCTCAGACGTGATCATCGTCACCGCTGGTGTGCCACGCAAACCAGGCATGAGCCGGGATGATCTCCTGGGCATCAACCTCAAAGTGATGAAATCGGTCGGCGAAGGCATTGGCAAATTCGCCCCGGACGCTTTCGTTATCTGCATCACCAACCCGCTGGACGCTATGGTCTGGGCGCTGCAGAAGTTCTCGGGGCTGCCAGCCGAGAAAGTCGTCGGCATGGCCGGCGTCCTCGATTCCGCCCGGTTCCGCTACTTCCTTTCGGAGGAGTTTGGCGTGTCGGTCAAAGACGTCTCGGCCTTTGTCCTCGGCGGCCATGGCGACACTATGGTGCCGCTGCCCCGCTACTCGACCGTCGGCGGCATACCGCTGCCGGATCTGGTGAAAATGGGCTGGACCAGCCAAGAGAAGCTCGACCAGATCGTCCAGCGCACCCGCGACGGCGGCGCCGAGATCGTGGGCCTGCTGAAAACCGGCTCCGCCTTTTATGCGCCCGCCGCCTCGGCGATCCAAATGGCCGAAAGCTACCTGGGCGACCAAAAACGCGTCCTCCCCTGCGCGGCTTTCGTCGACGGCGCCTATGGGCTCAAAGGCATGTATGTCGGTGTCCCAGTCGTAATCGGCGCGGGTGGTATCGAGAAGATCATCGAAATCGAACTCGACAAGGGCGAGAAATCCATGCTCGACAAATCGATCGACGCCGTCAAAGGCCTTGTCGAGGCCTGCCAAGGAATAGATCCGAGCCTTGCCGAATGATCAAATGGGCGGCGCGAGCAAGGATGAACGCCGGGCCGCCCTTTCAACGTTCCTAACCGAGCGCAACCTCAGCAAGGCACGTGCCTCAGTACCAGATGACGACGCTGTCTCAGAGTCATTCGATGAAACAAACCCAGGAAAGCTAAAACGCATAATTGTGATCCTGAGCACACCGCGTAGCGGCAGTACACTCTTGTGCGACTTGTTGAGAACAACCAACGTGTGCAACGCGCACGAGTATTTTCAGCCATATGGATACTTACCGCTCCTTGCCGAACGATTTGGAGCCGTTTGGGAAGCTGAGTTCGACGAAACAACTTTCTTAAAGGGCCTAGTCAACAGCCGGACCCTGCCTGACGGCACCTTGGGCATCAATCTGCACGGGCATCACCTCTGGGTTTTCGAGCTTTTTTCCAACCTCCTAGACGGGATCGAAGTCCGATACATCAGACTGGTGCGGGAAGATCGGCTCGCGCAAGCGGTCTCGTTTTCGGCCGCCAAGCAAACCGGGAAGTGGAGTTCTAAGTTTGATGCGTTTGGAGAGCGTAGCTACAATGCCTTAGGCATTCGAGACGCCCTCGCCCAGATCGAAACTCAGGAACGTATGATCGACGCTTTCCTCGAGCGCCACAGACTTGAAGCCAAGACCGTCAGCTATGAGCAGCTCCTCTCCGACCAGGCTGCGATCCTCGGTACAATTGCTGGGCGGGCGGTCGACAATTCGGGTGCCCTGCCAACTCTATCGCAGCAGCGCGACGCTACGAGCCTGGAATATGCAGAGCGATTTAAGATCGACCTTCTTGAACCACCAGAGCCGACAACACTCTTCGATCACCTCGTAAACCGGATGTGGGCTTTACTTGCGAAACTCAAATGACCCCTCATTTGTCAGTTGAGCGTCGAGCGAGCCTTTCAGGACACCCGCCCCGAGTGCCTCTGCAGCCCGGAAAGATCACTCCCAGCTTCAATTTTAAAGCTCGCAGCAAGCATTTGGTTGAAGCGATCTGCGCTGCGGAGTAAACGATTGCTGATACCTTGGCCGCTCTCGGCCGTCCCAAGCTGCTTTTTGGCGGCGCCTGCCATCGGAGACCCTCAGATATGAACATCCACGAGTATCAGGCGAAACAGATCCTGAAATCCTATGGTGCGCCGGTTGCCGATGGTGTCGCAGTGTTGAACGCCAAAGATGCAGCGGCTGCGGTGGCCGAACTTCCCGGGCCGGTTTGGGTGGTGAAGGCGCAGATCCATGCAGGGGGCCGCGGCAAAGGAACTTTCAAAGAGGCGGAAGCCGGTGAAAAAGGCGGTGTCCGGATCGCCAAAGGCGAGGATGAAGCCATAGCATTCGCCGAGCAGATGCTGGGCAAAACACTCGTCACCCATCAAACCGGGCCCGCGGGAAAACAGGTCAACCGTGTCTATATCGAGGATGGTGCGGCCATCGCTTCGGAGTTCTACTTGTCTCTTTTGGTCGACCGCGAGACAAGCCGCGTTTCCTTTATCGCCTCGACGGAAGGCGGGATGGACATCGAAGAAGTGGCAGCCGAGACACCGGAGAAGATCGTCACATTCTCGGTCGATCCTGCAACCGGCATCCAGCCGCTGCACGGCCGCAAAGTGGCCAAGGCGCTTGGCCTCACCGGCACAGCGTTCAAAGAATGCACCAAGCTGGTGATGACGCTTTATAAGATGTTCGTCGAGACGGACGCGTCACTGGTCGAGATCAACCCACTGATCCTAACCGAGGACGGGCATGTGCGCTGCCTCGACTGCAAGATGAACTTCGACAGCAATGCGATGTATCGCCAGAAAGCGATCATGGAGTTGCGCGACGAGACCGAGGAAGACGCCAAGGAACTCGAAGCCTCGAAGTTCGATCTGAACTACATCGCACTGGATGGCGAGATCGGCTGCATGGTCAACGGCGCCGGTCTAGCCATGGCAACCATGGATATCATCAAGCTTTATGGCTCCGAACCGGCCAATTTCCTCGATGTGGGTGGCGGCGCGACGAAAGAGAAAGTCACCGAGGCGTTCAAGATCATCACCTCGGACCCCAAGGTCAAAGGCATCCTGGTCAACATCTTCGGCGGCATCATGCGCTGTGACGTGATCGCCGAGGGCGTGATCGCAGCGGTCAAAGAGGTTGGTCTCACCGTGCCCTTGGTCGTGCGTCTCGAAGGCACAAATGTCGAGCTTGGCAAGCAAATCATCAATGAAAGCGGCCTGGCGGTGATCGCGGCGGATAATCTTTCGGACGCCGCTGAGAAGATCGTGAAAGCGGTTAAGGGCTGATCGGCCGGTTCCAGGGAGACCGCTATGGCACGGGAAATCTTCACAATTGACACCTACCGCGCGACCATCACCCCGGTCATGCAGGGCAGTGAATCCGACGATTTCACCATGTGGTGCTATAGTGAGATCCTCGAGAAGCGCGGTATCAGACACCGCTATGAAGTCTTCATCGACTCAACAAATCCAAGCTACAGTCTGATTTACTTGTTACCTGGCTCAGGCAGTACCGATCGGCGGATTATCATCGTCCTTAACTTGTCTGCGAGACAGATTGACAGGACATATAACCTCCTGAGCACCGAAAAGCCTGTGCGTATGCGGATCGATCATGACGGCGGGAGCCTCCTTGACGAGACCGAGGAGGGCATTGGTTACAACCGCATTAGCGAGCTTAGGATTTACACCGGCACCGAGCCCGTTGGCGAAGCAGAAGGCGAGAGCAGGGTTTTCCCGGAATGAGCCGCAGGCGACATATCACGAATGAGGGGGATGCAGCGAATTTCATCTCCCCGCAACCTCAGATCTGAGAAGGAAGCAGCCCGATGGCCGTACTTGTCGACGAAAACACCAAGGTGATCTGCCAGGGCTTTACCGGTGCCCAGGGGACCTTCCACTCCGAGCAAGCGATTGCCTACGGCACCCAAATGGTTGGCGGTGTGACCCCCGGCAAAGGAGGGACCGAGCATATGGGTCTGCCGGTCTTCGACACGGTCGGCGAGGCGAAGGAACGCACGGGTGCGAATGCCACAGCGATCTACGTCCCGCCGCCTTTCGCAGCCGACGCGATCTTGGAGGCGATCGATGCCGAGATCGAGCTGATCGTCTGCATCACCGAAGGGATCCCGGTCCTCGACATGATGACCGTGAAGCGCGCGTTCGAGACCTCGTCAAGCCGCCTGATCGGGCCGAACTGCCCGGGCGTGATCACGCCGGATGCCTGCAAGATCGGCATCATGCCAGGCCATATCCACAAGCGCGGCTCGGTGGGCGTTGTCTCGCGCTCAGGCACGTTGACCTATGAGGCGGTGGCTCAGACGACCGCCGCGGGCCTTGGCCAGTCGACCTGCATCGGGATCGGCGGCGATCCGATCAAAGGCACCGAGCATATCGATGCGCTGGAGCTTTTCTTGGGCGACCCAGAAACGACCTCGATCATCATGATCGGCGAGATCGGCGGCTCGGCCGAAGAAGACGCCGCCCAGTTCCTCGCCGACGAAAAGGCGAAAGGCCGGTGGAAGCCAACCGCTGGCTTTATCGCGGGCCGCACCGCCCCTCCGGGTCGACGCATGGGCCACGCTGGCGCGATCATCGCGGGCGGCAAAGGTGGCGCCGAAGACAAGATCGAAGCCATGCGCGCCGCAGGGATCGTGGTCGCAGACAGCCCCGCAGGCCTGGGCGAGGCTCTGCTCAAAGCGATCGGCTAGATAGGTCTATCAGTGTCGGAAGATCTCGAGAAGACCAGCCGAAGTCTTTTGGTCATCCATGCGCCAGAAGTTGATGTCCGGACAGGCGGAGGTCAACGTACGCACATCTTCTACAACGCGCTGCGTCAACGCGGCCCGGTAGAAATTTTAGCTCTCGCAGAAAGTGAAGACTTGGACGTTGCTGCCGCTTTTTCCGACAATCCAAAAGTTCACTATGCATTTAGCTCGAAGATGCCCGGATCCGCGTCGTTGCTTCGTCGCGCCAAAGTCGCGGCTATGAAGCTGTTCTTGCCGTCCCTCTGGTTCCGCATCGATCCCAAACTTGCCGAGTTCATTGCGTCAAACGTTGGCCTGGACCGCTTCGACGCGATTTGCTGCCGCCATTATCAGCCCTTTGTCTTTTCTGGAATTCGACGCGGCAAGGCTCGCGTTCTGGTCGATGTCGATGACTTCGATAGTCAAACGCTAATTAGCCGACTTCGGAGTGTGCTGGGCGGATGGTCGAAACGGAATTTCTTGTTTGAGTTTTTGGAGCGCCGTTTGACCCGCTTGATGCTTGATGACCTTGAGCAGAGCGACTGCGTCATTTTTTCAACCCAGCAGGATTTTCTGGAACTCAAACACCCTGCGTCAGCCCTCGTACCCAATGTTGCGTTCTTTGACACCGATTTCGAGCTTCCAGCACCTTCAGCCAGTCGAGATGTTCTGTTCGTTGGAAGTTACTATCATCCACCCAATCAAGCTGGTCTCAGGTGGTTTCTCGAGAACTGTTGGCCAGAGATCCACCGTCAAGCTCCTGAGGCCAAACTCCGGGTTGTCGGGCGCGGAGGCTGGGTAGGTTTCGATGCACTCGAGCCCAAGGTTGCAGGCGTCGAAGTGGTCGGCGACGTCCAAGATGTGGTCCAGGAGTATGCGCGGGTCCGCATCGCCATCTCTCCGATCAACTCGGGCGGAGGTTCGAAAATTAAAGTCGTCGAGGGCTGTGCTTTTGCCCGTCCTGTCGTTTGTCTGCCGCACAGCACGCGGGGCTTTGAGGATCGGCTGGTCCAAACACTGCATGTATGTGCGGATGCCGATGCCTTTGTCGAGGTGACTTTGAACTTACTGCGCGACGATGAGTTGGCCAATGAATCAGGGCGAGCGGCACAGCAGGCTCAGCGGGCGACCTACTCTCGCCAAGCATCAGAAAAAAAGATCGTTGAAGCTCTCGATGAAGCTCTGGCGAGGTCTGATCAGCCTGTGGGTTAGTCGCAGTCCTGCAAACGATCCCCGCAGATGACTTCGTTCACGATAGATAAACGCGCATTTTGTTATGCCACATTGGTGATCGCGGCTCGGTTTGGCTTTGAAAGCTGGGCTCAATCGCTAATACTGCACGCGCGAAGTTCTTATTCGCTCGATTCCCATTGGCTCAACCACGATTGGGCTCCGATCAAGGGACAGAGGGGCCGCAAGACCCCTCCGACGACATATGAAAGACGACAGCCAAAACGGCTCGTTTCACGCCTCTTCCTTCCTTCAGGGTCATAACGCCGAATATGTGGAGCAGCTCTATGCGCGCTTCATGGCGAATCCGGGCTCGGTTGATGCCAGTTGGCGTGACTACTTCAACAGCCTTGGCGACGACCAGAAAAGCGTCGCTGATGAGGCCGCTGGCGCCCCTTGGGCGCGCGCTGATTGGCCGCCGACGCGGCCGACAGAGGAACTCGCCGCGCTCGATGGCAATTGGGACGCCTTGCCTGATCCAAAGAAGATCTCGAAAAAGATCGAGACGAAGGAGAAGGCCAACGGCAAATCCATCGACCCCGCGGCTCTGAAACAGGCAACCCTGGACAGTATTCGAGCGATCAACCTGATCCGCTCCTACCGGATCCGCGGGCACCTCTCGGCCAATCTCGACCCGTTGGAGATGTCGGGCGGACAGCAGCATCCAGAGCTGGATCCAGGTTTCTTCGGCTTCACCGAGGCGGATATGGACCGCCCCATCTTCATCGACAACCAACTGGGCCTGACCGAAGCGCCGCTGCGCGAGATCATCGCGCTCCTCAAGCGGACCTACGCATCGACTTTCGCGCTGCAGTACATGCACCTGGATGATCCGGTCGCCAAACGCTGGTTGCAGGACCGGATCGAGGGCTATGGTAAGGAGGTCTCTTTCTCGGCCGAGGGCCGCAAAGCGATCCTGAACAAACTGGTCGAGTCAGAGGGCTTCGAGAAATTCCTCCATGTGAAATACATGGGCACGAAACGCTTCGGCCTGGATGGCGGCGAGGCCGCGATCCCGGCTTTGGAGCAGATCATCAAGCGGGGCGGCGCTCTGGGTGCGAAAGAGATCGTGATCGGGATGCCGCACCGGGGGCGGCTGAACATCCTGGCCAATGTGATGGGCAAGCCCTTCCGCGCGATCTTCAACGAGTTCCAGGGCGGTAGTTTTAAGCCCGATGATGTGGATGGGTCGGGGGATGTGAAGTACCATCTCGGCGCCTCATCGGATCGCGATTTCGACGGTAACAAGGTGCACCTGTCGCTAACCGCGAACCCGAGCCACCTCGAGGCCGTGAACCCGGTGGTGCTTGGCAAATGCCGGGCGAAATTGGAGATCTATGACAACGACCCGACATCGGTGATCCCGCTTCTGCTCCATGGCGATGCGGCTTTTGCCGGCCAGGGGGTCGTAGCGGAGTGTTTCGGGCTCTCCGGCCTTGTTGGCCACCAGACGGGCGGGACGATCCACCTGATCGTGAACAACCAGATCGGGTTCACGACCGCGCCGCGCTTCTCGCGCTCGTCGCCTTATCCAACAGATATTGCGAAGATGGTCGATTGTCCGATCTTCCACGTGAATGGTGATGATCCCGAGGCCGTGGTGCATGCGGCCAAGGTCGCGACGGAATACCGCCAGAAATTCAACAAAGACGTCGTCATCGACATGTTTTGTTATCGCCGCTTTGGCCATAACGAGGGTGACGAGCCAATGTTCACCCAGCCGCAGATGTATAAGCGGATCAAGAAGCACAAGACGACGATCCAACTCTATGCTGACCGGCTGGTGGATGACGGATTGATCTCAGCCAATGAAGTCGATGAGAATCGCGCTGGTTTCCAGAACTTCCTCGCACAGGAGTTTGAGGCGGGGACGAATTACCGCCCGAACAAAGCTGACTGGCTCGATGGCCGTTGGTCGGATTTGGAACGCGCCGAGGGGGAATATCAGCGCGGCCAGACCGCAATCGGTGAGACCCTCTTCGATGAGGTTTCGGCAGCGCTCACGAAACTGCCCGACGGGTTCAATGCACATCGGACGATCACGCGCCTTTTGGAGGCGAAACAGGAGGCGCTCACCTCTGGCAACGGGATCGATTGGGCGACCGGCGAGGCTATGGCCTTTGGCTCGCTGCTTTGCGAGGGCTACAAAGTTCGCCTGTCTGGTCAGGACTGCACGCGGGGGACCTTCTCCCAGCGCCATTCCGGGATCACGGATCAGGAGAGCGAAGTTCGGTATTATCCGCTGAACCATATCCGCGAAGGGCAGAAACACTATGAGGTCATCGATTCGATGCTCTCGGAGTATGCAGTGCTGGGCTACGAGTATGGCTACTCGCTGGCAGAGCCAAACGCGCTGACCCTTTGGGAGGCGCAATTCGGTGATTTCGCGAATGGTGCGCAGATCATGTTCGATCAGTTCGTCTGTTCGGGTGAGCGGAAATGGCTGCGCATGTCTGGGCTGGTCTGTCTGCTGCCCCATGGGTTCGAGGGCCAGGGGCCAGAGCACTCTTCGGCGCGGTTGGAGCGGTATCTGCAGCTCTCGGCCGAGGATAACTGGATCGTGGCCAATTGCACGACGCCAGCAAACTACTTCCACATCCTACGCCGCCAACTGCATCGAAGCTTCCGCAAACCCCTGATCCTGATGACGCCAAAGTCGCTTCTGCGCCACAAGATGTGCGTCTCGAAGAAGTCCGATTTCACCGAAGGATCGAGCTTCCATCGGGTGCTTTGGGATGACGCGCAACTAGGCAATTCAGAGACCAAGCTGGTCGCGGATGATCAGATCAAACGGGTCGTTCTATGTTCCGGCAAGGTGTATTTTGACTTGTTGGAGAAGCGCGATGCGGAAGGCATCAAAGATGTCTATCTGATGCGGCTGGAGCAGTTTTATCCCTTCCCGGCGCTCAGCCTGACTCGGGAATTGGTGCGCTTCAAAAACGCAGACGTTGTCTGGTGCCAGGAGGAGCCAAAGAACCAAGGGGGCTGGTTCTTTGTAGAGCCAAACATCGAATGGGTTCTGGGACGCTCGGGCGGGAAGGCAAAGCGGGCGAGTTATGCGGGTCGGCCCGCCTCGGCCTCGCCAGCTACGGGTCTTGCGGCTCAGCACAAATATGAACAGGAAACACTGATCGCTGCGGCGCTCGATCTGGAAGGGGATGCGTGAGATGGCAACGGAAGTACGCGTGCCGACGCTTGGGGAATCGGTAACGGAAGCCACTGTTGCGACCTGGTTCAAGCAACCGGGCGAGGCGGTCGCGGTCGATGAAATGCTCTGTGAGCTGGAGACCGATAAAGTGACCGTGGAAGTGCCTGCCCCAGTGGCAGGCGTGATGGCTGAACATGTCGCGAAGGAGGGCGACACGGTTGGGGTCGACGCGCTTCTCGCAACGATCGAAGCCGGCGAGGGCGCGGCTGCGGCCTCCCCTGCACCGGCAGCTCCGGCTGCACCTCCACCCGAACCCACCCACCCGGCCGCAGCCGCACCTTCGGGCAACGGCGCAGGACCGGTGGCGTCGCCATCGGCGCAGAAGATGATGGCCGAGGCGGGGATGGATCCCGCCGCGGTGGCCGGAAGCGGCAAAGGCGGGCGGATCATGAAGGAGGATGTCGCCCGGGCCGCCTCGGGCACGCCGGCGCCTGCCCAAGCAGCCCCGGCCGCAGCGACAGATCCTGCGCGCGAGAAGCGGGTGCGCATGACCCGTCTGCGCCAGACGATCGCGCGCAGGCTCAAGGATGCGCAGAACACAGCGGCCATGCTCACCACCTATAACGAGGTGGACATGACCGAGATCATGGCGCTGCGCGGGGAGTTCAAGGATGAATTCGTGAAGAAGCATGGCGTGAAGCTGGGCTTCATGAGCTTCTTCGTAAAAGCCTGCGTGCATGCGCTCCACGAAGTGCCCTCGGTCAATGCCGAGATCGATGGCGATGAGATCGTCTACAAGAACTACTACCATATGGGCGTTGCGGTCGGCACGCCGACGGGCCTGGTGGTGCCGATCGTGCGCAATGCCGATCAGCTGGGCTTCTCAGAGATCGAGAAAACCATCGCAGGGCTCGGCGAGAAGGCGCGGGACGGCAAGCTGACCATGGCGGATATGACCGGGGGGACGTTCACGATCTCCAATGGCGGCGTCTATGGCTCGCTGATGTCAAGCCCGATCCTGAACCCGCCGCAATCGGGCATCCTGGGCATGCATAAGATCCAACAGCGCCCTATGGTGGTGGGCGGCCAGATCGTGGCGCGGCCGATGATGTATCTGGCGCTCTCCTACGATCACAGGATCATTGACGGCAAAGAGGCGGTGACATTCCTCGTGCGCGTCAAGGAAGCGCTGGAGGACCCGCGGCGCCTCTTGATGGATCTCTGATCGATGTGGGAGCGGCTGAGCGCGAATTGGGTCTATGGCGGGATCCTGGCGGCGCCGCTCTTTCTGGTGCTGGCGCCGCTGGTCGGATTTTCCGGCGGCGAGGAGGCGATGTTCATCTTCCTCGCCCTACCGGCTTACATGATCCATCAATACGAAGAACATGATGGCGACCGCTTCCGGGTATTCGTCAATAACATGGTGGGTGGTGAGGCACTGACCGTCGGGGACGTGTTCTGGATCAACTATCTCGGGGTATGGGTCCTGCTGATGGCGGCTCTGTGGCTGCATCTGACGATCGCGCCGGGCGCCGGGCTGATCGCGCCTTATCTGCTCGTGATCAATGGCCTCGTTCACATCGCGCAAGCGGTGAAGATGCGGCAATATAATCCAGGGCTTTGGACGGCGGTGCTCTTGTTCCTGCCGCTAGCGGCGGCGACATTTGCCGAGTTGGAAGGCGCGCTTTTGGCGCATTTGATCTCGTTTGCAGTTGTGATCGGCCTGCATGGGTTGATCATCTTGAACGCAATGCGTCGGCTCGCCGCGCAGAAGTAAAGGGAAACGCTATGGCGGATTATGATGTTGTGATCATCGGGGGCGGCCCGGGCGGCTATGTCTGTGCAATCCGTGCGGCGCAATTGGGGCTGAAAGTGGCTTGTGTCGAGGGGCGCGGAGCATTGGGGGGCACATGCTTGAATGTGGGGTGCATTCCGTCAAAGGCACTCTTGCATGCCTCCGAGATGGTGCATGAAGCCGAAGGCAGCTTTGCCGAGATGGGGATCATCGCCAAAGAGGTCTCGGTCGACCTGCCAAAGATGCATGCCTACAAGGCGGGTGTGATCGACGCCAATACCTCGGGCATCGAGTTCCTCTTCAAGAAGAACAAGGTGGAGTATGTCCAGGGCTGGGGGGAGATCGCCTCGGCGAGCGAGGTGAAGGTCGGCGACCGGACGCTCTCGACCAAGAACATCGTGATCGCAACAGGCTCGGAGCCGTCCAGCTTGCCCGGTGTCGAGGTCGACGAGGAACGGGTGGTCAGCTCCACCGGCGCGCTGGATCTGCCGGAAGTGCCAAAGCGTCTGGTCGTGATCGGCGCTGGCGTGATCGGGCTGGAGCTCGGCTCGGTCTGGCAGCGGCTCGGCGCTGAGGTCACGGTGATCGAGTATCTCGACCACATCACTCCGGGCCAGGATGCCGAGGTGTCGAAACAGTTCCAGAAGATCCTGACCAAACAGGGCTTTAAGTTCATCCTGGGTGCCGCCGTCTCGGGCGTAGACAAGGGCAATGTGCTGACGGTGAACTACACGCTGCGCAAAGATGACAGCGAGCATTCGGCCGAGGCTGATGTGGTTCTGCTCGCCACCGGGCGGCGAGGCTATACCGAAGGTCTGGGGTTGGATCGAGCCGGTGTCGAGACCGTGCGCGACAAAGTCAAAATCACCAAGGGCTGGAAGACAACAGTACCCGGGATCTATGCGATCGGCGATGTGGTCTCTGGCCCGATGCTGGCGCATAAGGCCGAAGATGAGGGCATGGCGGTGGCCGAGGAGATTGCGGGCAAACATGGTCATGTGAACTATGACGTGATCCCAGGTGTGATCTATACTGCGCCAGAGGTCGCAAACCTCGGCAAGACCGAGGAGGAGCTTAAGGCCGACGGCATTCCCTACAAAGTCGGCAAGTTCCCCTTCATGGCAAACGGGCGCGCAAAGGCCAATTTCGCGACCGATGGCTTTGTCAAACTGCTCGCCCATGCCGAGACGGATCGCATCCTCGGCTGCCATATCATCGGCCCCGCTGCGGGCGATTTGATCCATGAGATCTGTGTCGCCATGGAGTTCGGAGCCGCGGCCCAGGACATCGCATTGACCTGCCATGCGCACCCCACATATTCCGAAGCGATGCGGGAAGCCGCCATGGCCTGCGGTGACGGCCCGATCCATTTCTAGAAGGATCCTTCCATGAAGCTCTTGGGAATTTCAGGCTCGCTGCGCGCGGGCAGCTTCAACTCAATGCTTGTGCGCGAGGCGGCTCGGGTTTTCGAGCCCTCCGAGTTCACCTTCGCCGATATGAACCTGCCGCTGTTCAATGAGGATGTCGAAGCTGAGGGCGTGCCCGAGTCGGTGCAAAAGATCACCGATCAGATCTGGGCAGCCGACGCGATCGTCATGTCGACGACCGAGTATAACAAAGGCCCCTCGGGCGTGATGAAGAACATGCTCGACTGGGTCTCTCGCCCGCGCCCTGCGCCAATGGTGGATAAACCGGTCGCCGTTCTCTCAGCCGCAGCTGGCGGGGCGGGCGGCCAGCGGGCGATGTCGATGATGTATCTCTACCTCATCCCCTTCAAAGTGAAGCTGGTGACCAGCGCCGAGGTCAATGTGGGCGGTGCAATGAACGCCTTTGACGAGAACGGCCAACTGACCGACCAAGGACATCTCAAGGCCCTCCAACGCCAAATGGAGGCCCTAAAGGCCGCTATCTGAGCGAATGCTCACCCGGATCGGCGTTGGGTTATAGCCATTGCACGGGTTGTGCATCTGCGGGCAGTTCGAGAGCACTGCAAGCACATCCCGCTCGGCCCTCAGCGCCACATGCGACCCCGGCGCCAGAGCAGCCTCGGCCACCCCAGCGCCGCCATCTTCCAAGACGGGCACGCTCATGAACCAGTTCACATTGGGCACGATCGCCTCGCGGCCCATGCCATGGCGCGCCAACTCCGCCTCGAAATTCGTGTAGCAGGACTCGGTCGTCTGCACCCCATAGCGCAGATGATTGTTCGGGTTCGAGCAGCAGCCATAGATCGTGTCATGGCGGCCCACCGTGTCCTCGATCACTGTCATAAGGGCTGCCCCGCTATCGGCATAAAGCACCGTGCCCAGGCCCACATAGACATTGCCCTGGACCTTGACCGTGTTGGTCGCCGAATACCGATCCTCGGGCGCATGTGCATCGTAGCAGAGGAAATCCACCGCCTGTTGGCCTTCAAGATCGGTGATCACCAGCACATCTCCCGCCCGCACCACGCCTGACCAAGGCGCACGGGCGGGAACGATCTCATCAAGCCCGATCACGAGATTCTCGAGGTCGCACCTCGGTCAAGACGCACAACACCCGTCGGGCCGACCGAGGGAAAGAGATCGAGAACCAGCGGATCATGGCCAGGCACACATTGCTCGGTCGATGACGCCAACGATTGGATGATCTCCCAGCCCCGATACATCGCCTCGACATCGACGACGATGGGGAAGGCCTTCTTGGCCATGAAATTCTCGTAGAAATGGCTGGCATCGGAGGCGAGGCAGAGCCAGCCAGCCTCGGTCTTGACTCTGACCGACATCAGCCCTTTGGAGTGCCCACCGATCGCATGAACAGTCACGCCTGGCGCGATCTCCGCATCGCCCTCGTAGAAGATCACCTTCCCCGAGTAGACATGCTTGACCATCTGGACGACGTGCTCGACCGAGAAAGGCATCTTCAGCGCTGACATGCACATGCAGGGCCCGGTGGCATAGGCCATCTCAGAGGCTTGAATGTGGAACATTGCGTTGGGAAAACTGTCGAGCGTGCCCGCGTGATCATAATGGAGATGCGTGACGATGACCGTATCGATCTCCTCCGGCGCGATGTTGATCGATTTCAGCGCCTCCACGGGATGCATCAGGATCGGCCGGCCCCGGCGCTTGGCCTCCTCGGTATCATAGCCCGTGTCGACCAAGATCGTTCGGCCCGGGCGCTTGATCACCCAGATGAAATAGTCGATCGGATGGGGTGAGGCATGATCGTCATCGAAGAGAAAGCTCTCATTGCGGGTCCGCCCCGGCCGGTCGCCATATTTCAGAGCATAGACTTCCCAGGTCTGTTCCATCTCAAGCCTCCTGCTTTGCGTAAGTGAGCAAGGTCTTGTCCGCCACGATCGCCTCGACATCGGCGGCGAAGCTTTTGAAATGGTCCGAGGCAAGATGCGTGTCGAAAGCCGCTGCACCGGTGTAGAGCTCATAGAGAAAAACGTCATTTGGCCGGGCCGGATCGGTCCAGACATCGAATTGCGTGCAACCGGGCTCACGCGCCAGCGAGTCGGCCGCCTGCTGGCGCATCCGGGGCAAGAACTGGCCCATCGCCCCGGGCTTGACCTCAAAGATAACCGTGACCGCGAACATGTTCCCTCCCCAGATGGTTTTGTTGCGCTGAGAGTATGGTAAAGCGACTGAAGTGACCAGTCAGAGGGGGAAGGCGATGCAGAGCCTCAAGATCGCGGTTTTCGACGGGGATGGCATCGGGCCAGAGATCACCGAGCCAACGATGAAGATCGTCGATCAGGTCGCAAGCGACGCGCAGGTGAAGCTCGATTTCGAAGTGCTGCCCTCGGGCGCACGGCATTACCGCGATCATGGGGAAAGCCTGCCCGAGAGTTCGATTGCCAAGGCGCGGGCATCGGATGCGATCCTTCTCTCCGCCATGGGGCTACCCGATGTGCGCTATCCTGATGGCACCGAGATTGTGCCTCAGGTGGAGTTGCGCATGATCCTGGGGCTTTATGCTGGCGTGCGCCCTGTGCGACTTTTGCCTGGCCAGCGAAGCCCGCTGAAGATCCCCGAGGGCAAAACGCTCGATTTCATCCTGGTCCGCGAGTCAACCGAAGGCCTGTTCGCCGAGTTGGACAAGGGACAGGTCACTGAAGACGAGGCAAGGGAGACGATGGTGATCACCCGCGCGGTGTCGGAAAAGCTCTTCGATTTTTGCTTTCGTCTCGCGCGCCAGCGCAAAGCGAAAGGCTATCAGGGCCGAGTGACTTGTGTGGATAAAGCCAATGTCTTCCGCGCCTTTGCCTTCATGCGCAAGATCTTCGAGGAACGCGCAGCGCTGAACCCGGATGTGATGGCCGATGCGGCCTATGTCGATGCGATGGCGCTCTGGATGGTGCAGAAGCCTTGGGAGTTCGATGTGATGGTGACCGAAAACATGTTCGGTGACATCCTCTCGGATCTCGGTGCGGGTTTGATGGGCGGGCTCGGAATGGCGCCCTCGGCGGATATCGGTGATGGGCATGCGGTCTTCCAACCCTGCCACGGGACGGCGCCCGATATCGCCGGACAAGGTGTCGCCAATCCTCTGGCGATGATCCTCTCTGGCGCGATGATGCTGGAATGGCTGGCAATGGAGCGCGATATCCCAGCTCTGAGCGAAGCCGCCAATCGGGTTGAAAATGCGGTTTCGGATGTACTGACAAAGCGAGAGCAAGTGACACCGGATCTCGGCGGCGCTGCCAGCACCACCCAGCTCGCCCAAGCGGTCGGAGCTGCGCTGTGATCGCGGCCTTCCCAAGGCCCACGCCCGAGCGGGGCGCCAGCCCGCCATATCCATCTTTGATGGATCCCGGGAGGGTTCCCCTCCCGCTGCGCGCAAGCGCGCAGATGGCGGGCCGGCGCCCCGCTTGCGACTCCGATGCAGAATGGCAAGCATCGCGGGGCCTCCTCGGTGTTCTTCCGTGCTAAGGGTCGCCTGTGTCGGTGCGGGCTATTTCAGCCAATTCCACTACGAGGCGTGGGAGCGGATCGAGAATGTGACCTTGGTGGGTGCAACCGATCGCAACCCAGCTGCTCTCGCGGATCGTGTCCCTAGCTTGGCTCACTATGCATCAGCTCAAGACCTGCTCGCTCAATCCCATCCAGATCTGGTCGACATCATCACGCCGCCTCACACCCATCGCAATTTGATCGATCTGGCGATCAAGGCGGGGGTGAAAGCGATCATCTGTCAGAAGCCCTTTTGCCTGAACATCGCGGAAGCAGAGCAAGCGACTTGGTTGGCCGAGCAGGCGAAGATCCCCCTGATCATCCACGAGAACTTCCGCTTCCAGCCTTGGTACAGGACCTTGTCAAACCTGCTAGCTGACGAGGCATTTGGCGATCTGATGCAGATCACCTTCCGTCTGCGCCCCGGAGATGGTCAGGGACCAGGGGCCTATCTCGACCGCCAGCCCTATTTCCAAGAAATGAAGCGGTTCCTTGTCCATGAAACCGCAGTGCATTGGATCGACACTTTCCGCTTTCTCCTTGGCGAGCCCCAGACCGTTTGGGCAGATCTGCGCCAATTGAACCCAGCCATCGCAGGCGAAGATGCAGGCTTCTTTGTCTTTGGCTACCCCGATGGTCGCCGAGCCGTCTTTGACGGCAACCGTCTCGCGGATCATCCCGCAACCAATCGCCGGCGCACCATGGGCGAATGCCTGGTCGAGGGGACAAAGATGACGGCCATGCTGGACGGAGAGGGGCGAATCTTCACCCGCGTTTTT
>JBCDAS010000040.1:0-18592 GCA_039185235.1 Pseudomonadota bacterium | reverse complement strand
GGGCTTTTGGTCGATGCAGCGATTGTCACGACCGATGAGATCCGGCGGAGGATCCAGGCAGGCGTGGCGCGGATTGATGCGGTTGGTGGTGCCGTGCGGCGTTTGACCATTCCGTTGGCGGCCTCGACCGTCACAACCGTTCTAGCCTTTGTGCCCATGGCGGCCCTGCCGGGGCCTGCCGGTGACTTCGTGGGCGCGATCGCGCTCAGCGTTATTGTCATGCTGTTTGCGTCGCTTCTTCTGGCATTGACCGTCACGCCAGCGATCGCTGGGCGCCTTTTGCCCGATGAGGCCGGATCACCTCGCTGGTGGCGCGATGGGCTTCAAGGTGGAGCGCTGGGCCGGTCCTTCGCAGGGTTGCTCCGCCTCTCACTCCGCTGGCGCCGGATGGCGATGTTCGCCGCCGCAATGCCGGCAATCGTTGGGTTTCTCGCCTTTCCGACCTTGACTGCACAGTTCTTCCCCGAGGTCGATCGCGATCAGTTCCACATCCAGATCGAACTCGCCGATGGCGCGGCGATCAGCCAGTCGCAAAAGGCTGCACTGGCTGCTGATACGGTTCTCGGCATGTTCGAAGGCGTTGAGCAAGTCCAATGGTTCATTGGGCGGAGCGCGCCAGCCTTCTACTATAACATGCTCGACAACCGCGATCTCGATGCAAGGTTTGCAGAGGCGCTGGTGACTACAGCCTCACCTGAGACAACCAACCAGATCATTCCGGACTTGCAAACTGCTCTGGACGCAGCCGTGCCAGAGGCCCGGGTGCTGGTCCGCGGTCTAAAACAAGGCCCACCTGTCGACGCGCCGGTCGAGCTGCGCTTGGTTGGTCCCAGCCTAGAGATCCTGCGCGAACTCGGTGATGAAGCGCGCCAGCGCATGGCCGAAGTGGGTGCGATCACGCACAGCCGGGCGACATTGGCCGGTGGTGCGCCGAAACTGATTTTTGACCTTGATGAAGACAAAGTTCGGCTCGCAGGTCTCACCCTCGGAGATGTAGCGCGCCAGTTGGAGACGTTGTCGAATGGCGCAATCGGGGGATCCTTGGTCGAAGGGCCAGAGGAGTTGCCCGTCCGCGTGCGTCTTGCAGGAAGCGAGCGGGCTACAGCGGATCAATTAGCCTCACTGACCATCGTCCCACCAGGGGCTGAGAGCGGTGTGTTTCCAGGTGTCCCGCTGCTCTCCCTTGGCTCGATCCAACTGGTTCCTTCAGACAGCGCCATTGCGCGGCGAAATGGCGAGCGTGTGAACACCGTTCAAGCTTTCCTGGTCCATGGCGTGCTCCCAGATGAGGCGCTGAAAGAGCTGCAAGCGGTTCTGGCTGAACGCCCGATCGCGATGCCTGCAGGCTATCGGATCGAATGGGGTGGAGACAGCGACGCCCGTGGCGAGACGATTCAGAACCTCCTCTCGGTCGTGGGGTTGGTGGTTGTTGCCAGCTTGGCGGCGATTGTGCTGACCTTCAACTCCTGGCGCTTGAGCGCTGTGACCCTGGTTGTGGCGGTACTCTCAATGGGCCTCAGCCTCTTGGCATTGGAGGTTTTTGGCTACCCGTTCGGGATTCAAGCGCTGATAGGGGTGATTGGGGCGATCGGGGTCTCGATCAACGCGGCAATCATTATCCTCACTGCGTTGCAAGAGGATGAGGGTGCTGCGAAGGGCGAGCCAGAGGCGATCCGGCAGGTGGTGCTCGGCTCCAGCAGACACATAGTTTCGACCACGATCACCACGTTTGGTGGCTTCCTCCCTCTTATCGTTGCGGGCGGTGGGTTCTGGCCGCCTTTTGCGATGGCAATTGCGGGAGGTGTCATGTTGTCAGCTGTGGTGAGCTTTTTCTTCGTACCGCCCGCTTATAGCCTTGTGATCGGTCGCCCCAGTGCGCAGGACGCAGAGCGGTCTTGTGGCTCTCACGACGGACATCTGCGGATTGCCGCCGAGTAGGCCTAGCGCATCGGGAAAAAAGTGGCCGAAGATCGTCTGCACTCGCGAGCAACCGAGGGGCTGCAGCTGCGTGGTTCCAGATCCTTGGTGAGGCAGATGCGCACTTCTCGGATCGCTCCATCGCGGCATTTGACAGCAAGCTGGTCGGGTGAGAGTTCGGGGTTCGATTGCAGAAACGCGTCCTCGATCACCTCAGGAGCAACGGCGAGGCGTTCTTTGACCTGACGAAGCAATTTGGGGCGTTGAATTCGCTCATAGGCTTTGCGCGACAGCTCGAAGTAGCGCTCTGCCGTCAGTCCGGTGCAGCGCCCGTGTTTCTTCCATTGGTGCCAGGCGAGCCCGCCAGACCCCATGACATCGGCCATCTTGCGGGTCTCCGCACGCGCGGGATCGCGCTTCGTGCGGCGGCAATACTCGGGCCAGCCGTCCTCGCGCTGGGGCCAGAGACCATGCATCAGCCAGCCATGCTCATGATGTGGATCGCATTGCGGCGCATTGCGCTGATCACCCTCGGCCTCGCACCAGGCGGCATTCCAACTCAGCGCCAGGACATAATGGGTGAAATCGCCGGGCTCGTCGGCTTGGGCCGTCCCGCCGAGAAGCAACACTGCCACGAAACCCCAGGCGATCTTCATTGCGAAAGTCCCTTCCCTTTTCGTGCAGCCGAATCTATATCCACAAACGATCCCCATGGACACCGAGAGTTATGGCACTGCGCCGGCCCCCGGAGCTGACGGGGAATTTGTATTCGATACTCAGGAGATGAGCATGAGCGACGACTTGCCTCTGATGCCCAAGGCGACAGCCGTCTGGTTGGTCGACAACACCACCCTGACCTTCCGCCAGATCGCGGATTTCTGCGGCATGCACGAACTCGAGATCTCGGGCGTTGCCGATGGCGAAGTGGCGGTTGGCATCAAAGGCTTTGATCCGATCCTGAACAACCAGCTCACAGCCGAAGATATCAAACGCTGTGAAGACGATCCGGTAGCCCGGCTGAGACTGATCCGGCGCGAGAAAGCCCCGCCGCCAAAACGCAAGACGCCACGCTACACGCCTGTCTCAAAACGCCAAGATCGCCCCGCTGCAATCGCTTGGTTGGTGCGCTACCACCCAGAGATGGAGAACAGTGCAATCGCCAAGCTTGTCGGCTCGACCAAGCCAACCATCGAGTCGATCCGCAATCGCAGCCACTGGAACATCTCAAACATCCAACCTGTGGATCCGGTGGCGCTGGGGCTCTGCCGCCAAATTGATCTCGATGCCGCCGTGCGCAAAGCGGCAGAGAAGAAAGCGGCCAGCGGCGCTGGTGTGCCGAGCGTGGAAGACAGCATGCGCCTGATGTCGACCGATGAGAGCCTTGCTGCCGACACTAAGGCCGATCCGATGCCCTTTGGCATTGAGGAACCTCAACCTGCGGCCGCTGAGCAGAGTGATGCCCCATTTGATCCAGATGCGCTTTTCAATCTGCCAAAGGGCGGTGGCTCGGACGACTGACCGGCTCAGGGTTTGACATTCGCGCGTCTCCTTCCAATCCTGTTTTGCAGAGGAGACGCCAAAAAATGACTACTGCCTATGAAACCGGCCTCGACCGGACTGCTGCGAATTTTCAACCGCTCACTCCGCTCAGTCATCTAGCCCGCGCAGCGAGCGTCTGGCCCGAGCGTACAGCGATTGTTCATGGAACTGAGCGGACGGATTACGCCGCCTTTTATGCGCGCAGTCGGCAGTTAGCCTCGGCTTTGAGCATGTCAGGGATCGGGAAAGGCGACACAGTCTCGGCGCTTCTGCTCAACACACCACCGATGCTGGAAGCCCATTACGGCGCGCCGATGACAGGGGCGGTCTTAAATGCGCTGAACACGCGATTGGACGCGGCCGGGATTGCCTTCATTCTAGAACATGGCGAGTCGAAATTGGTCCTCGTGGATAGCGAATTGAGCCCGCTATTGAGCGATGCTTTCGACCTGATGGCGGGTCCAAAACCAACTGTGGTCGAGTATGTGGACCCGACGATCGATGTGCCCGCGATGGGTCTGGGGGACGACTATGAGAGTTTTCTGTCCGATGGTGATCCGCAGTTCGCGTGGCGGATGCCTGACGACGAGTGGGACGCGATCAGCCTCAACTACACCTCTGGGACGACCGGCAACCCCAAAGGCGTGGTTTATCACCATCGCGGCGCATCCCTCTTGGCGACAGGCAATATCGTCCATGCCGGGCTCGGCGAGCCGCTCGTCTACCTCTGGACGTTGCCGATGTTCCACTGCAATGGCTGGTGCTTTCCTTGGTCGGTCTCTGTTGCGGGGGGAACGCATGTTTGCCTTCGCCAAGTCCGGGCCGAGCCGATCTACCGTGCCTTATCAGAGCATGGCGTGAACCTGCTCTGCGGAGCACCGATCGTGATGTCGGTTCTGCTAAATGCGCCTGACGAAGAACGTCACGATTTCACCCAGAAGGTTCGCTTCCTAACCGCCGCGGCCCCTCCGCCCGAGGCTACCCTGGCGGCGATGGCCGAGGCAGGCTTCGAGGTTACTCACCTCTATGGGCTCACCGAATGTTACGGACCTTCGGTTCTGAACGAGTGGAAGCCCGAGTGGAACGACCTTTCAACTTCTGAACAGGCAGTCCTGAAGGCGCGCCAGGGGGTCAAGTACTCAGCTCTCGAAGGACTCGATGTTATGGATCCGGAGACGATGACACCTGTGCCCGCCGATGGCGTCTCGTTGGGCGAGATCATGATGCGTGGCAATGTGGTCATGAAGGGATACTTGAAGAACCCCTCGGCGAACAAAGAAGCGTTTCGCGGCGGATGGTTCCATACTGGAGATATCGCTGTCAAACATCCAGACGGCTATGTCCAAATCCGCGACCGCTCCAAAGACGTGATCATCTCTGGTGGTGAGAATATCTCGTCGATCGAGGTCGAGGATACGCTGTTCAAGCACCCCGCAGTGGCCCTCTGTGCGGTTGTTGCCAAGCCCGATGAGAAATGGGGTGAGACGCCTTGTGCCTTCATCGAGCTCAAACCTGGCGCCCAGGCAACGGGGGACGAGATCATCGCTTTCTGTCGAGAGAACCTGGCGCATTACAAATGTCCCAGATCCGTTGTCTTCGGGGATCTGCCGAAAACCTCGACCGGGAAGATCCAGAAATTTGCGCTGAGGAAGCAGGCGGCGGATCTCTGAACCTGTCCAGAAATGATCCGAAGAATCCCTCGCTGTCCCGGATAAGAACAATCCGAAAGGGCGCAAGCTCCGCGCATTCTCCGTAAATTGTTTACACCCGTTGGGTAGGGGTGTGGGCGGAATGTGTTGGAGTGAGCCATGTTAGTGAGTGCGAAGTCAGTTCGAGTGTTGCGTGCCGCCTGCGTTGGGTTGTGTGGTTTCGCGTTTATCGGGTCCGAGGCGTCTGCTGCGACGTTTCAGTTCTTTGCGGGGCCCAGGGACGAGTCTCAGTTCCAGCAGACCGAAGGGGATCTCACCGTCACCGTCACGGGTTTCGACGAGACATATGATCCGCTCACGGGCATCGGGGCCCTGGCCCCGATCGCCCGCGAAGAGAATGGGATCGGTGTTTTGCACTCGCCAGAGCAGGGCCGGATCGCGTCTGGCGAAGCCTTGCGGTTTGTCTTTGACGCCCCCGTTCGCTTAACCGAGCTCCTCATTCACGAATCTTATCGGGAGAATGAGTTCTTCGATCTCTATGACGAAGACAATGAGTTGATCTCGAGCTTCGTTGTTGATGGTGAAGGCGGTGGACGCGGGGATCCGTTCAGCTTCTTAGACCAAAGCCTCGTTGGCTCTGTATTCACGGTCGTTGGTACAAGCCCAAATCAGGACGGTGGCGGAGGTGGCAACTTCAACCCCAACCGCGGCATCCGGGTCTCCTCCATCACTGTGGAGACCAGTCTTTCGAGCGATGTCACGGCAGTGCCATTGCCAGCTGGGCTGGCCCTCGGCTTGACCGGGATCGCTGCAATCGCCGGGCTAAGGCGACGCAAGCAGAGCGCATAGGCTGGCAGCTGGATCTATTGGGCGGGGCGGTTAGGTCAAACTGGACCTAATCGTGACGTCCTCATTCCTATACCTGAAAGGCAGATTTCTCGGCCCTCAAGGCCCTGGTTTTCAGGAGACGCACCCATGAAAATGACCACCGAAGAAGCCTTCGTCAAAGTGCTTCAGATGCATGGTATCGAGCATGCCTTTGGGATCATTGGCTCGGCGATGATGCCGATCTCAGATCTGTTCCCTGCGGCGGGCATCAAATTCTGGGATTGTGCGCATGAATGCAATGCAGGGATGATCGCCGATGGCTTTACGCGGGCTTCAGGCAAGATGGCCATGGCGGTGGCGCAGAACGGGCCGGGCATCACCAACTTTGTGACACCGGTGAAGACTGCCTATTGGAACCACACGCCAATGTTGCTGGTCACGCCGCAGGCTGCGAACAAGACGATTGGGCAGGGCGGCTTCCAGGAGATCGAGCAGATGAAGCTGTTCGAAGACATGGTTTGCTACCAGGAAGAGGTCCGCGATCCCTCCCGGATGGCCGAAGTTCTGAACCGAGTGATCGAGAAAGCCTGGCGCGGCTGTGCGCCCGCGCAAATCAACATCCCGCGCGATTACTGGACGCAAGTGATCGATATCGAGCTGCCACAAATCGTGCGCCTCGAACTCCCCTCGGGCGGAAAGAGCGCGGTGGCGGAAGCGGCAGAACTGCTGTCGAACGCCAAGTTCCCGGTCATCTTGAACGGTGCAGGTGTCGTCATCGGCGGTGCGATCCCGGCCTCGGCGGCTTTGGCCGAGCGTCTCGATGCTCCGGTTTGCTGCGGTTACCAGCACAATGATGCCTTCCCAGGCAGCCATCCGCTGTCGGTCGGACCGCTCGGTTACAATGGTTCGAAAGCGGCGATGGAACTGATCGCGAAGGCCGATGTGGTTCTGGCCCTCGGCACCCGGTTGAACCCGTTCTCGACCTTGCCGGGCTATGGCATCGACTACTGGCCGAAGGACGCCAAAATTATCCAAGTCGACATCAACTCCGATCGGATTGGCCTCACGAAGAAAGTGAGCGTAGGCATCCAGGGCGATGCGAAACAGGTGGCTGAGCAACTGCTCGAGCAACTGGCCCCCTCGGCGGGCGATGATGGCCGGGCCGAGCGTAAGGCGCTGATCGCTGAGACCAAGTCGCGTTGGCTGCAACTCCTTTCCTCGATGGACCACGAGGATGATGATCCGGGCACCAACTGGAACGAACGCGCCCGCGACCGTGAGCCAGAGCGGATGAGCCCTCGTATGGCCTGGCGCGCAATCCAAGCCGCGATGCCCCAGGAGGCCATCATTTCGACCGATATCGGCAACAACTGCGCGATCGGCAACGCCTATCCAACCTTTGAAGCGGGCCGCAAATACCTGGCGCCAGGTCTCTTTGGCCCTTGCGGCTATGGCCTGCCCGCAATCTTGGGTGCCAAAATCGGCAAACCCGATGTCCCTGTAGTCGGTTTTGCTGGCGACGGTGCCTTTGGGATTTCGATGAACGAGATGACCGCGTGTGGACGCGGTGACTGGCCGGCAATCACCATGGTGATCTTCCGCAACTACCAATGGGGCGCCGAGAAGCGCAACACCACCCTCTGGTTCGAAGACAACTTCGTCGGTACCGAGCTTAACCTCGGCGTCGAGTACGCAAAAGTTGCCGAAGGTTGCGGCGTGCGCGGCGTGCAAGTCCGCTCGATGGAGGCACTCACCACCGAACTCCGCGAGTCGGTCCGCCTGCAGATGGAGGAGAACGTGACCACCTTCATCGAATGCGTCTTGAACCAAGAATTGGGTGAACCGTTTCGCCGTGATGCGATGAAGAAGCCAGTTGTTGTCGCAGGGATCAGCCGGGACGATATGCGTCCTCAGGCGGGCGCATAGCGCGTGTCGCTTGGCGCAGAGGGCTCCCTCTGCGCTCTCCTTGTTTCCCGCTCGCGCGTGAAACCTCCAGCTAGCGGAGGAATTGTGCTCTGGCCGGGGATGTGGTTCTGATGACCCCATGACCAAAACCACCTACGCGGGTCTGGTTGATTTGGTCGGAGCTCGACTGGGCATTTCCGACTGGGTGACCATCGATCAAGAGATGATCAACCGCTTTGCCGACGCGACCGGTGATCACCAGTGGATCCATGTCGATATCGACCGGGCGGAGCGGGAGATCGGTGGCACGATTGCCCATGGCTTCTTGGTGCTTTCCTTGATCGCTCGGCTGGGGGATCCCATGCTGATGGTGACCGACAGCCCTCATCGCCTGAACTACGGTCTCAACAAAGCGCGTTTCACGAGCCCGGTGCCTGCCGGCGCACGGGTACGCTTGGTTCAAACCTTGAAGAGTGCAGAGCCGAAAGGTTCCGGGACACTCCTCGCCATCGATTGCCAGATGGAATTGGAGGGATCAGAGCGTCCGGCGTTGGTGGCCGAGCAACTGGTGCATGTCATCCCTGGGGCCTAGGTTTCCATTTCAGCGGATGGAATGATTGGGAAGAACGTCCCGCCTGAGCTGACACCAAACCAGCGGTCACCCTCGATCTCGCGGTTCTCGCCAATGTCGACGAGGCGGTAAAAGCTCTTACGATCGATCAACGCTTCCAGCCCGCGACGGACGTGTACATATGGCGATGGCTCCCCAGTCTCGGGATCGCGCACCACGCGGATCGGGTTCTCGGGCCCTGCCAGAGTCTCGTCGCCAATATTTGTCTCGAAGATCAGGTTCTGGGTCCCGTTCGCCTCGACCCGGAAGTCCACAGCGACAAAGGGAGCATCATCAACCGTGATCCCGATCTTCTCAACCGGGGTGACCAGAAAAAATTTCCCATCCTCCAGCTTGAGGACCGAGGCGAAGAGATTGACCAGCTCCAGCCGCCCGATTGGGGTGCCCAGATACCACCACTGCCCATTGCGGGCGATGCGGATATCCAAGTCACCGCAAAAGGGCGGATCCCAGAGATGGACCGGCGGCAACCCCTTCTTCCCTTTGGTTGCCGCTTTCACAGCACGGGCAAAGTTGTCCGCAGCCCCCGGATCCGTCCCATCTGTGGGCGGTTGGGACGCTTTTTTCTCTGATGACATCGCGAGCCCCTGTTGCCTTTCGTTATCAGGACTTACCTTAATAGGACTGACCCAAATCTCAACGCAGAGGAGCGCCCATGTCGCAGCCCCCCGCCCATGACCCCGTCCGTGAAATCGAAGAAGCGGGCGAGACCCTGGCGAAGGTCCAGGGCGAGATCGCCAAACGGATCGTCGGTCAGGAGGAAGTCGTCCGGCAAACGCTGACTGCGATCCTTTCAGGAGGCCATGGATTATTGGTGGGCGTGCCAGGGCTTGCAAAGACGCGACTGGTCGAGACCTTGGGTACCGTGTTAGGTCTTTCCAACAATCGGGTGCAGTTTACGCCTGATCTCATGCCCGCCGACATTCTCGGTGCCGAGGTTCTGGAAACCGGCGCGGATGGCAGCCGGGCCTTTAAGTTTATCCCTGGCCCGATCTTCACGTCGCTGCTGATGGCCGATGAGATCAATAGGGCGAGCCCGCGGACCCAGTCCGCGCTTCTGCAAGCGATGCAGGAACATCAGGTGACGGTTGCTGGCGAGAGCCGATCACTGGGTGAACCGTTCCATGTGCTGGCGACGCAGAACCCTATCGAGCAGGAGGGCACCTATCCCTTGCCCGAGGCGCAGCTCGATCGCTTCTTGCTCCAGATCGACATCGAATACCCAAACCGCGACGAGGAGCGCGGAATCTTGTTGGCAACCACAGGTCTTGCAGATGAGCAGGCCGAGCCGGTGTTGGACGCCCCGGCTTTGATCGCGCTCCAACGCTTGGTTCGGCAAATGCCGGTTGGTGAGAACGTGATCAACGCAATCCTCACCCTTGTTCGCGCCGCACGCCCCGAAGGAGAAGAGGCCGCAGAGATCGCAAAAACACGTCTCGCCTGGGGGCCTGGCCCACGGGCAGCGCAATCGCTAATGCTGGCTGTTCGGGCGCGCGCGTTGATTGATGGCCGCTTCGCACCGTCGATCGCCGATGTAACGGCTTTGGCCCCCGCCGCGCTCCAGCACCGCATGGCACTTACTTTTGCGGCCCGGGCAGAAGGTGCAAGTATCCGCAGCGTGATCGACGATCTGCTCCAAGGGATCGCGTTGGAGCAGGCGGCTTGAGGCATCTCGCGGCGGCATCCCTTGGCCTTGCAGTGACGCTTTGCGGGGCGACCGCAACAGCATCAGATGCTGAGGTCGATCGGACCGTCCGCCATGGCTTGGCGCTCGCTTTGTTCGAGCAGGCCTGTTTGGCCAAAGCCCCAGACTTTCGCGCCGCCCCTCAAGTTTTCCGAGCAATGGGGCTGACCCGGCCCGAAGATAAGACAGCCTATCGCAACAATGAAATTGGGATCTATGGCGGCGTAGTGCCAATGAACGCGGGCGGCATTCTGGGTCGGCAATGCTCGGTCCTGGTGAAAGATGGAATTCTACCGATCTTGGTGGTTGGGCTTAGAGACACGCTCGGCGAACTGGCAGAACCGGCAAGTCTGCTTGAAACCCCACCCACGCGTGCGCAAGATCCGGTCCTTTGGGATTTTAGGATGACCAGGATCGGTCCCGTCTCGGTGACTGCTGGCCTGGATGAAAGCGGCATAGCGGTTATGGGCATGCAGGTTGCCGATCGGTCGGTTGGAGTGACCCAGTAATGAGTGAGGCGTCGCAGAGAGATCGCGCTGGATGGTTGCGCCGGGATGCCGAGCGGATCTCGGGCTCTCTGCCGCCACTCTTGGTCGAAGCGCAACGACTTGCTCTCACACTTGTCCCTGGCGTGCATGGCCGAAGACGTGCGGGGCCTGGGGAGAGTTTCTGGCAATACCGCCCAGCCAACCCGGGCGATACGCTCGGTATGATCGACTGGCGCCGCTCCGCGCGCTCAGACAGGCTTTATGTTCGAGAGCTGGAGTGGGAAGCGGCTGAAACCGTGATGCTATGGTGCGACAGAAGCCTGGCGATGGACTATCGCTCCGGTACCGTGGAGCGGACCAAGGGCGACAGGGCGAAGCTTCTGACCCTAGCTTTGGGTGTCCTCCTGTCCCGCGGTGGCGAGCGGTTTGGCCTTGTTGGCACGCCGGCTGAACGCCCGCTGAGCGGTGAGAGGCAGCTCATGCAAGTCAGCGCGATCTTGAACACTGACCTCGACACCCGCCCGGATTTCGGTGCTCCCCCGGTTGTACTCGAGCGGAAAGCTGGCCGGATTGTCTTCTTCTCGGACTTCATGGGGCCAGAGGCTGATGTTATGCCGACGTTGCAGGAGGCTTCAGGCCGAGGCATCTCGGGCATTTTAGTCCAGATCCTGGATCCAGCCGAGGAGGCGTTCCCGTTCCGCGGTCGCACTCGTTTTGAAAGCATGGGCCGAGAGATCCAGTACGATACAGATCAGGCGGTGAGTTTGCGCGATGCGTATCTCAAACGCCTCGCCGATCGCCGGGACCAATTGCAGGAGCTTGCGCGGAAATCGGGCTGGCAGTTGCTCTTCCACCGCACGGATCAGAGCCCGCGCAAGGCGCTGATCGCCCTTCACTCAATTCTGAGGGGAGGGTGACGTGCTGAGCCTAGGGTCGCTCGCATTCCTGAACCCATGGGTCCTGGCGGGACTGGTGGCATTGCCGATCCTCTGGTGGCTGCTGCGGGCGATCCCACCCCGCCCAAAGGTCGAGGCATTCGCCGGGATCCGGCTTTTGCTCGGGCTCGAGGATCAGGAGCGCCAAGCCGACAAAACGCCCTGGTGGCTGATTGCTTTGCGGGTTTTGATGATCGCTGCGGTACTGTTTGGGTTTGCCGATCCAATCCTCAATCCGTCCGAGCGGCTGACCAGGGGTGAAGGGCCGGTTTTGGTCGTGATGGATCAAGGCTGGGCATCAGCCCCAGATTGGGAGGCGCGGAAGAACGCGGCCAGCGCCGCCATAGACGAGGCGGGCGAGGCCAATCGGCCAGTCCTCTTCTGGCCGCTTGGTTCTGGCGAAACACCGGTCCCCGTAAGCGCCCCGGTCGCCCGGTCCGCGCTCGAGGCGACCGAGCCTGCACCCTGGGCGCCCGATCGCAATGCGCTGGCCGAGGCGCTTGGAGCGCTAGAAAACGAAGAGACCATCTGGATCCATGATGGCCTCTCCCATGGCCAGGATGATTCAGAGCTTATGGCAAGCCTATCCGATATCGGTCCCTTGACCATGATCGGGCCCGAGATCCCGGCGATGGCCTTGACCCCGCCACGACTCGAGGAAGGGCGGATGCTCTCAGATGTCCTGCGGGCGTCTGGTGGAGAGGAGACCCGTGTGGTGATTGCCTATGCCGAGGAAGACAATGGTGGCGAACGCAGGATTGGCGCGGCACCTGCGCGATTTGCTCTGGGCGACACCGCGGCCACGGCGGATTTTAACATGCCTGCCGAGATCATCGCCCGTGTTTCACGTTTGGCACTGGCGGATGGGGCGAGTGCGGGGGGCGCGGTGCTCGCCGATGGATCGCTCAGCCGATTGACAACGGGTCTGGTCGCGGGTGATGCCGAGGAGACGATTGCGACCTTAACCTCGGCCAGCCATTATCTGCGCGAAGCTCTGCAACCCTGGGCGATCCTGCGCGAGGGCAGCCTCTCAAACATGCTTGAGGCACCGATCTCCGTCCTGGTATTGGCAGATCACGGTGCATTCAGTGAAACCGATCAGGCGGTGCTGCAGGATTGGGTCGACAAAGGCGGGCTCCTGATCCGGTTCGCCGGGCCGCGCCTTGCCGCTGCGATCGGTGAGAGCTTCGGCGCAACCGAGAGTGATCCTCTTCTGCCTGTGCGTCTGCGTCGGGGTGGCCGGGTTTTGGGGGGAGCTCTGGCCTGGTCAAAACCTCGCACACTCGGGCCCTTCGACCCAGAGGGACCTTTTAGGGCTTTGCCGATTCCAGATGAGGTCGATGTGCGCACCCAAGTTCTTGCCGAACCGTCACCGGATCTTCCTGGCAAGGTTTGGGCGACCTTGGATGATGGCACGCCCTTGGTCACTGCGGACCGGCGCGGTGATGGCTGGATCGTGCTTTTCCACGTCACTGCCGATGCGGAGTGGTCGTCGCTGCCGCTCTCGGGCCTTTTCGTCGAGATGCTTGGACGGATCTTCACCCTCGCACCAGGGAGCATCGCGGCAAGCCCGGACCCGGAAGCATTGGCAGGCACTGAATGGCGAGCAGACGTAGTGCTTGACGCCCGGGGCGCCCGCGTCGATGCAGAGCCGGGCGGCGACACGCTTGCAGGAGCGCGCTTTGCCGAAGGCCGCGCCCAACCTGGGATTGGTCCTGGGATTTACCTCCAAGCCGCTTCAGGTGAGAGCACTGACAGCGGGCGCCTGGTGCTCAACCAATTCCGCACCGATGACAGCTTGGAGGCGATGCCCGATCCCCCGCTTGGCACCCAGGTCGAAACCCTCGGCGGCGCCACGGCACAGCGTTTCGGTGCCTGGCTCTTGGGCGGTGCGCTCTTGCTCGCAATGATCGACATCCTAGCGACACTATGGTTGAGCGGACGGCTTATGGGCGGGCGCCAAGTGGCCGCCGGGCTGCTCGCGGCTGCTTTGTTTTGGCCTGCGGGATCAGCAGATGCACAAGACCCTGTGGCCGTGACCGCCGAGACCACTCTTGGCTATGTGATTACAGGCAACAGTCGGATCGACCGTACCTCAGAGCAAGCCATGCGAGGTCTCGGGTTCGCCCTGACCGCGCGCACCTCAGTCGAACCTGGGCCCGCGGTAGGTGTCGATCCGGAGCGAGATGATATTCATGTCTACCCGGTGCTCTATTGGCCCCTGGTCCAGGGAGCGCTGCCAACAGCGGGGGCTTTGGAGCGGCTTGCAGAGTACATCTCGGGCGGCGGGATGTTGTTGATCGATACCCAAAACGGCAAGGCCCAGTTTGGACGCGCGTCTGCAGTTGAAATGCGCGAGATCGCCCGATCGCTGAACCTGCCTGCGCTCGCGCCTGTTGATGGCGATCATGTCCTTACTCGAAGCTTTTATCTTCTAGACCGGTTCCCCGGTCGGTGGCGGGGTGGCACCGTTTGGGCCGAGGCGCCAAACCCCGATGATGGGATCGAGCGTGATCCTTCGATCCCACAATTTGACCGGGTGGATGACGATGTCTCACCCGTTGTGGTCGGCTCGGCTGACTGGGCTGCGGCATGGGCTGTGGATGAGGAGGGCTATTTCGTCTTCCCCGTCGGTCGCGCCGGGGATCGCCAACGCGAGATGGCATTGCGTTTTGGGGTCAATCTAGTGCTCTACGCGCTTACCGGGAATTACAAGTCTGATCTGGTACATGCGCCAGCGGTGCTTGAAAGGCTGGGGCAATGACTGGGGCTGGTATCGATTTCGATCCGCTCCTGCCTTGGGAGATCATCGGGGCACTGGGCGGGCTCGCACTTCTGGGGGTGCTGTTTGCGGCTTGGCGCCGGTTAGGCGGCTGGTGGTTGCGTTTTCTGGGCCTGGCGATCCTCGTCCTTGCGATGACAGGCCCTCAGCTGCGTCAAGAAGAGCGCAAGGGTCTCCCCTCTGTCGCGTTCATCGTGGTCGATGAGAGCGAAAGCACCGATTTAGAAGACAGGGCCGACCAGATCGCCAAGGCACGGGAGACTCTACTCGGCCGGATCGAGCAGGCCGATGCCGCGTCGGGCACCATGGAGATCGAAGTTGTCACGGTTCCGCCCGGCGCCGAGGGCAATCGCGGCACGCGGCTTCTGACAGCGCTCGAGGCGGCCGCAGCCCGCGTTGCGCCGGACCAGATCGCCGGGGCATTGCTCTTGTCTGACGGACAAATCCACGATGCGGATCGGATGACAACCTTCCCGGCGCCTGTCCATTCGCTGATTGCTGGCAATGAGAGCGGGTTCGATCTGCGTCTGGAATTGGTCAGTGCACCTGCTTTTGGGATTGTCGATGAAGACGTGACTTTCAAGCTCAAAGTCCACGCGATGGGCGAACGCCCCGCCAATCTGGGGCCGATGGTCGAGGCGGAAGTGTCGATCGACGGGGGCGCGCCGCTGCCGTTGCGCCTCGACATAGGCGCCGAGATGGATCTGGTGGTGCGCATTGAACATGGCGGGCCCAACATCGTCGATATTCGGTTGCCCGGCCATGAAGACGAGCTGACCAAGCGCAACAACCGTCTTATTGCCGAAGTGAACGGCGTGCGCGACCGGTTGCGGGTCCTGTTGGTCTCGGGTGAGCCGCATTCGGGTGGCCGGACTTGGCGCGATATTCTGAAATCTGACCCGGCGGTTGATCTGATCCACTTCACCATCCTGCGCCCGCCAGGCAAACAAGACGGGACGCCAGCAAACGAACTCTCGCTGATCTCTTTCCCGACCCGAGAGCTCTTCATCGAGAAAATCGACGGCTTCGATCTGATCGTCTTTGATCGCTATCGCTGGCGGGGTCTGTTGCACTCGGGCCTATTACGCAATGTCGCCAACTACGTCCGTCGGGGTGGGGCGATTTTTGTCTCCACCGGTGCGGCATTTGCGGGGGCGCAGAGCCTGAGCCGAACACCGTTGATCGAGATCCTGCCCGCCTCACCCGCGCTCGACGTGACCGAGCGGCCTTATCTGCCCCGGGTGACAGAACTGGGCGAGCGCCATCCCGTGACGTCTGGACTGGAGGCGGCGGTTGGCTTGCGGGAGGGTTTGCCGCAATGGGGACGCTGGATGCGCCAAGTTCCAGTCCAGCAGCGCAGTGGAAATACAGTGATGAGCGGCGCCGATGAGCAACCTCTTCTTATCCTCGATCGGGTCGAGGACGGGCGCGTGGCTCTCCTGACCACCGATCAATCCTGGCTCTGGACCCGAGGGTTCGAGGGCGGCGGGCCGCAGGCGGAACTGATCCGGCGGACAGCGCACTGGCTGATGCAGGAGCCCGCGCTCGAGGAGGAGGCGCTGTTTGCCCGCCTCGAAGGCGCAAAGCTGGTGATCGAGCGGCGCAGCCTCGACACAGTGATTGATCCGACAGTCCTTGCCCTACCGCCGGACGGTGGCGAGCAGCGCGAGCTCACCCTGCAGAACATTGCCCCTGGACGCTGGCAGGCGGTTTTGGACAATCCCGAGGAGGGGCTCTGGCGCTTCCAACAGGGCGAGTTTGAGGCTGTTGCAGCCCTTGGTCCGCCCAGCCCGCGGGAGTATGAGAATCCTTTGGCGACTGCTTTTCCGCTCTCAGCCCTGGTTGCTGCGAGCGGGGGCAAGAGTGTCTGGCTCTCTGATGGCGTGCCTGAGATCCGGTTTATCAGCGAGGGACGGCGGGCCTACTCCCGCCGCTGGCTGGGGCTCGAACGGCGTGACGCCTATGATGTCACCGGGGTCCGGCTGCAGCCGCTTCTGCCCGCCTGGGTCGCAGCGCTTCTTACCGGGCTGCTCTGCCTTGCGGCTTGGCGCTGGGAAAGTCGTTGAGAGGGGAAACTTTTCCACCCCAGCAGGAATAAACGCGACCGCCATGCGTTTTCCAAAGACAACGCAGATCTTCCGAGTTCCTGATGAGACGATTTTGACCCACCATTGCTGAGCTTTCAGGCGCGTGTACGAGTGTCTAGCAAGTTCACCAACGGGCAAAATCGCTCATCACCCCGAGGGGCTATATTCGCTCCGGCGGGACCTGTTCCTGACGATATGCGGCCATCCCTAGTTTCAAATGTGAAAGCTGAGCGCCGCTTGCAAGACTGGCCAACTGGTGCAGCCCAAGAACCGGCATGCCACCTAAGGCCCGTGAGTCTGCCCGAAGTCCGGGTTCGTGCGGCCAGGTTAGCAGGCTTTCCCTCTCGCGCGCTTGGCGCTATGCCTCGCGACCTGTTGAGGAAGAGGGCAATGGCGCGCAAGCGAAAAGGCAATCCGGTGCATGGCTGGCTGGTGGTCGACAAACCCCTGGGCGTGACCTCCGCGGCTGTCGTGAACAAGGCGCGTTGGGCCTTGCGGGCCGAGAAGGCGGGGCATTCGGGCACACTCGACCCGGATGCAACGGGCTGTTTGGCGATCGCTTTTGGGGAGGCAACCAAAGTGATCCCGGTCGCGCAGGAGGGGCTTAAGATCTACCACTTCACAGTGCGTTGGGGCGAGGCGACCTCGACTGACGATGCGTCTGGTGAGGTGATTGCGACCAGTCCAAACCGCCCAAGTCGCGACCAGATCGAGGCGGCATTGGGAGGGTTCACGGGCGAGATCCAGCAAGTACCCCCAAAAGTCAGCGCGGTTAAGATCGACGGACAGCGCGCCTATGATGTGATGCGTTCTGGTGGTGATGTCGCATTGGCAGCGCGCACACTTTGGGTCGAGCGGTTGGCACTGACCGCCTCTTCGGATCTCAATCACGCCGAGTTCGAGCTGGTCTGCGGAAAAGGCGGCTATGTGCGATCGATCGCTCGGGATTTGGGAGCGACCCTTGGTTGCTTCGGCCATGTCCGTGAACTACGCCGTTTGGCAACAGGCCCTTTTGATCTGTCGCAGACTGTCCCGTTTGATGCCTTTGATAGCTATCGTTCAGCGGGTGAAGTTCCGGCGCTTCTTCCGCTCGAACGCGGCCTTTCTGAGCTTCCTGTGCTCCCGATTTTGCCCAAGAACGTTGAGGATCTGCGTCATGGGCGCGCGATTGGAGTGACCATGCCGGACACTGAGCGGGTCTGGGCATCCGAGGGTGGCAAGGCGATCGCAATCGGTGAGATCCGAGATGGACTGTTCCGGCCTGCCCGTGTGATCTTGGCACATTAAGGCCCGAAATTCCCTCTGGAAATTCGGAGCAAACCTCTATATGTCCCGCCCATCCGCGCCGGGACAATCCGGCGGGGACCGCATCTCTTGACCTCTGCTGGACGACATCCCGGCTTTGGCGACCGAGATCGCGGTGGATCCGAAACCCAAAAAGGAGACACGGATGTCGATCACGCCAGAGCTCAAAGAAGAGCTGATCAAGGAATATGGCCTCAAAGAGGGCGACACCGGCAGCCCGGAAGTTCAAGTTGCGATCCTGACCAGCCGGATCACAACACTGACCGAGCATTTCAAAAGCCACAAAAAGGACAATCACTCCCGCCGTGGTCTGCTCAAAATGGTCAGCCAACGCCGGAAGCTGCTCGACTATGTCAAAGGCAAGAATGAGGAGCGCTATAAGTCGCTCATCAAACGCCTCGGCATTCGCCGCTAAGAGATTTTGGAGCGTGGCCCCTCGGCCGCGCTCTTTTGCGATCGGGCCTGGACTGGGGGCCCGGAGGCGCTGCCTCGAGAACCCCGGCGATACGTCCGCAAGCGTTCTCACCTGCCCCGTGAGCTGCGCCAGGAGAACTGAATGGGGCCCTTCCAAGATCGGAAGGATGACGGGCCGCGCCGGCAATGGGGCCGGGCAAGCCCAGAAAAGGAAACTCAATGTTTGATGTTGTGACTAAGACAGTCGAGTGGGGCGGGAAAACGCTGACACTCGAAACCGGTAAGATTGCGCGCCAGGCAGATGGTGCCGTGATAGCGAGCATGGGCGAGACGACGGTGCTTGCCACTGTGGTCTATGAGAAGAAGCCTAAAGTGGGCCTCGATTTCTTCCCGCTGACCGTCCACTACCAGGAAAAATACTACGCCGC
>JBCDAS010000039.1:0-19028 GCA_039185235.1 Pseudomonadota bacterium | reverse complement strand
GGGGCGATCGTGCCCTCGACCAACCCGGCGGCGACGCCTGCCAACAACATCATCAACGCGCTCAAATGCGGGAATGCGATTGTGGTCGCGCCCTCGCCCAAAGGGGTTGCGTGTTCAGAGCGGCTGATCGGCTTCATCCGGGCTGAGTTTAAGAAGATCGGCGAGAACCCGGACCTCGTGCAAATGATCCCGGCACCAGGCTCGAAGGAGAAGACCCAGGCGCTGATGGAGCTTTGCGACATGATCGTCGCCACCGGCAGCCAGAACAACGTCCACCGGGCGCAGACCGCGGGCACGCCAGCCGTCGCAGTCGGCGCCGGCAATGTCACGGTGATCGTGGACGAGACCGCTGATCTGGCCGATGCGGCGGGGAAGATCCGGGCCTCGAAATGCTTCGACAACGCGACCTCGTGTTCGTCGGAGAACGCGGTAGTCGTGGTTGACGCGGTTTTCGATGCCTTCGTCGCAGCGATGGCCGCGGCGGGCGGCGCGCTGGTCGAGGATGAGGTCGGGCTGGTCGCAAAGCTCTGGCCAGATGGGCATCTCAACCGCTCGGTAATCGCGCAGGATGCGGATAAGATGATCGCAGCACTTGGCTTGGATCTGCCCGAGGGGACCGACTATATCGCGGTTCCAACCAGCGGGATCGGTCCGGAGCATCCCCTCTCGGGCGAGAAGCTCAGCCGCGTCTTGGCGCTCTACCGGGCCGCGGATTTCGCGGCGGCTCTGCAGACCACCAAAGAGATCCAGGTCCATCAGGGCGCGGGGCATTCGGTCGGCATTCACACCAAGGATCAAACCCGACCGATGGAGCTGGCAACGGCCATCCCAACCAGCCGGGTGATCGTGAACCAAGCGCATACGTTCGCAACCGGGGGTTCGTTCACCAATGGCATGCCCTTCTCGCTTTCCATGGGGTGCGGCACCTGGGGCGGGAATTCGGTGAATGAGAATGTGAACTACCGCCATTTCCTGCAATCCACCAAGATTGTCCGCGAGATCCCGGCGCGTGAGCCGAGCCTGGATGAGATCTTCTCGGACTATTGGGCCGAGGCGGGCAGATGAAGCTGCGCCAGGACTTTCCGCCCGAGGGCACTGTGCGCGATTGGCTGGACGCACGGGCGGAGGCGGGCGGCATCGCGGTGACTTTTCCAGAGACCGGCGAGGATCTGACCTGGCCCGAACTTCGCGCCGAGGCCGCAAGGATCGCAGGCGAGTTGACCGCAAGCGGGATCGCGAAGAGCGAGAGCGTCGCTGTGGTCCATCCGAACGGTCTGGGCGGGGTCATTGCGCTTTACGCCGCGCTCTATGGCGGATTTCGCGCGACCATGATCAACCTGGCCGCCGGGCCGGATGCGATCGCCTATGCGCTGGAACATTCCGAGGCGCGGGTGGCCTTTGTCCATCCCGATCAGATGGAGATGTTTGCCGCCGCCAAACCCGATCACATGACCTGCTACGCGCCAGGATCGGCGCAACAGCCGCTCCATGATCTTGCGGCCTCGGACGATGCGCTTTTGATGTATACCTCCGGGACCACTGGGCGGCCCAAAGGCGTTGTGCACACCCATGCGAGTCTTTTGGCTGGCGGCTGGACGCCCGCGATTGCCCATGACTTGGGGCGCGAGGATCGCGGCTTTTGCGTCCTGCCGATCTACCACATCAACGGGCAATGCGTGACGGTGATGGGCAGCCTCGTCTCAGGCGGGTCGCTGGCCATGGTCTCCAGATTCTCAGCCAGCCGGTTTTGGGAGCAAGCGGAGGCGAGCGGCGTGACCTGGTTCTCGGTCGTGCCCACCATTATCAGCCATTTGCTGCATGGCCAGAGCGAGCCGTCGGAGGCGCTCAAGACCCGCATGCGGTTCGGCCGATCCGCCTCCTCGGCCCTGGCGGTTGAGACGCAGACGGCATTTCAGAAACGCTTCGGCATTTCGATTGTCGAGACGATGGGGCTGACGGAGACCTCGGCCCAGATCCTCTCGAACCCGCTAAACCCGGCGGAGCATAAGATCGGCTCCCCCGGCATCGCCTATGGCAATGAGGCCCGGATCGCGACCGGCGATGGCGAGCCCTGCCCGCCCGAGGTCGAGGGCGAAATCCAAGTCCGTGGGCCGAATGTGATGAAGGAATACCTGAAGAACCCGGAGGCAACGCGCGAGACTTTTATCGGCGACTGGCTGCGCACGGGCGATCTCGGACGGATGGATGAGGATGGGTTCATCTTTGTCACCGGGCGCCTGAAAGAGCTGATCATCAAAGGCGGTGAGAACATCGCGCCCCGCGAGATCGACGAGGCCCTGTATGAACATGCCGAAGTCGTCGAAGCCGCAGCCTTTGCCCGCCCCTGCCCGCAATATGGCGAGCGGGTGGAGGCGGCGGTTCGCCTGACCGAGGGCTCGACCGCAACCCCGGACGCGCTGCGCGATCTCTGCATCTCGCGCGTTGGCACATTCAAAGCGCCAGACACGGTGCATATTCTGGATGAGTTGCCCAAAGGGCCCTCTGGCAAGATCCAGCGGCTCTATCTAAATCAGCTGATCCACGGGGCCTAGGTCAGCCCGTTGAAGATCAACCTCAGCCCCATCAGCAGGAACGCGATCAGGACCGCGCGGCGGAAAAAGGTCTGCGAGACCCGCCCGCGCATGAGCTCTCCGATCCGAAAACCGATCAGGACCACGATCAGGGCGAAGACGGATTTTATCAGAACCGGCAGCGTCAGGATCCCCGCCACGACTTGGCCCGCGCCAAGCGGCAGAACCCCGGCCAGGAACAGAAATCCCGTCGCGCCGATGAACCGCTCCTTCGAGACGTCGCGGGCGACCAAATACATCGCCACTGGCGGCGACCAGATCGAGCTGATCCCGCCCAGGATGCCAGAGATCGCGCCAAAGACCACATGCCAGCCGCGCCCTGGCCCGATGTTGAGTTTGATGCCCAGCAGCGAGTTGAGCGAGAAGATCACCATCGCGACCCCGATCGCAACGGTCAGCAGAGGCGTCGGATAGTCGGCGATGAACATCGCGGTCACAAAGATAAAGACCACGATGACAAGCGCGAAGAGCACATATTCCCTCGCGATCCCCATTTTGTCGGGCGCTTTGACGAATTGCAGGGAGTTCGTCGCCAAGATCGACAGCCACAAAAGCGGGATCGCCTCGGTCGGGGGCATGATCAGCGTCAGAAAGGCCATTGCCGCGGCGGGCAGGCCGATGCCAAGGAAGCCTTTGACCCCGCCTGCCACCAGGAAAACCAAGACCAGAAGACCCGCCTGCATCGGGTCGAGGCTGCGCGCCAGTTCGTCCAGAACCTCGGTCATGGAAGCGCCTGATCCAGCACGACGGCCAGACTTTCGGCGCGCCTGTCGGCGGTATCGCGGATCTGGCTTCGGCAGGAGAACCCGTCGGCCAGCAAGATCGTCTCGGCCGAGGCCGCGCGCACCGCAGGCGCCAAGGCAAGCTCGGCCATATCGCGGGAGATCTGCTCGGTCTCGGACTGGTAGCCAAAGACCCCAGCCATCCCGCAGCAGGAGGTCTCGATCATTTCTGCCTGAGCGCCAGCGGCCTGAAGCACCTCCAAGGTCGTGTTCGCGACCCCCATCGCCTTTTGATGACAATGGCCGTGGACCAGCACATGTTTGCCCGCCAGCGCCGGGGCGACCGGGTTCTGGGCCAGATACTCGGCAAAAGTCAGGACTTGAGCGCCCATCTCCTCGGTCCAATCGGGGATCAGGTTCACGGCTTCATCGCGGAACATCAAAGTGCAGGAGGGTTCGAGCCCGACAATGGCTTTGCCGCCGGAAAGTGCCGCCTGGAGGGCCGCTGTCGTCCGGCTGAGCTCGGCGATAGCTTTGTCCTTCAGCCCAGCGGAGAGATAGCTTCGGCCGCAACATAGCGGTCGCCCAGGGGTAGAGACCAGGCCCACCTCGCGACCGCCCCGTTCGATCACCCGCGCGGCAGCGGTGAGGTTTCCGGGCGCGAAATGGCGGTTGAATGTGTCCGCGAAAAGCAGGACCGCGCCATTGGTCTTACCCGTAAAAGCCCTTTGGAACTTGGGTAAGCGTCGCTTCGGGCTGAAGCCCAGCTGCGCTTGGAGGCGGGGAAATCTCAACGCGGCATTCGCGAGCGGTCGCATCGCCGATGCAAAGGGTGCGAGCCTCGGCAGCTCGGCGATCAGCCGGTCACGCAGGCCGAGCCCGTGCTTGGCCGCCCGCGCGGCCTGCGCTTCGGTCTTCATCTTGGCCATGTCGATCGACATCGGGCACTCGGTTTTGCACGCCTTGCACGCAACGCAGAGCGCCATGGTCTCGGCCATCTCAGGGGAGGCGAGCGCTTCCGCCCCCAACCGGCCCGTCAGCGCCAGGCGGAGCGTGTTGGCGCGGCCCCGGGTCAGGTCCCGCTCGTTGCGCGTGGCCCGGAACGAGGGGCACATGACGCCCCCGGCGCTTTTGCGGCATGCGCCATTGTTGTTGCACATCTCGGCTGCACCGCTCAGCCCGCCCCAATCCGACCAATCAAACACGGTCTCGGGCTTTTGCTGGCTGTAGCCAGGTGGCCAGCGCATCAAGCTCCGGTCATCCATCTTGGGCGCGCGGACGATCTTGCCCGGGTTCAAGATCCCGTGCGGATCGAAGCGGTCTTTGATCGCCTCGAAAGTCCGCACCATGCGTTTGCCGAACATGCGCTCGTGGAATTCCGAACGCACGATCCCATCGCCATGCTCGCCGGAATGGGAGCCTTTGTACTCCGCCACAAAGTCAAAGGCCTCCTCGGCGATCGCACGCAATTGCTTGACGCCAAGCTCCTGGCGCAGGTTCAAAACTGGGCGGACATGGAGGAGTCCGACCGAGGCATGGGCATACCAAGTCCCATCCGTCCCGTGCTTGCGGAAGACCTCGGTCAAACGGTCAGTAAAGTCCGCCAGATGCTCCAAAGGCACAGCGCAGTCTTCGACGAAAGAGACGGGTTTGGCCGCCGAGCGCATGGACATCATGATGTTCAGACCCTGCGCCCGGATCCCCCAAATGCGGGCTTGGAAGGCCGGATCCTCCGCCTCGACCACACCGCCCTCGGCCTTGCCGGGATCACTCCAGCGATAGCCAAGCTCGGCCATCAGATCGCCGAGCTCGGTCAGGCGGCGGCGGTTCTCCCCCACCTCGTCAGCGAACTCGACCAACAGCAGCGCCTCGGGCGCGCCCCGGACAAACTCATCGACGATGGGCCGGAATTGCGGGATCTCCCGACCAAGGCGGATCATGTTGTGATCGACCAGCTCAACCGCGACGGGGCCCAGTTTGACGATGTGCTGGGCGGCCTCCATCGCCGCGCGGAAGCTCGGGAAATGGCAGACCCCCAGCGATTTCGTCGCCAGAACCGGCGAGAGTTTCAGATCTAGGCTCTTGGTGATCGCGAGCGTGCCCTCGGAGCCAACCAAGAGATGCGCCATGTTTGGGCTCTCGCCACAGAGCGCATCGATATTGTAGCCCCCGACACGGCGCTGGACCTTTGGAAAGCGCGCCGCGATTTCCCCGGCCTCGCGCCTCGCCAATGCTGTGAGATCCTCCGTCAAAGGCCCCTGCGAGCCGGGGCCGAAGGCATGCAAGGACCCATCTGCCGTCATCGCGCTGAGCGCATGCACATTGTCGCGCATCTTGCCGTACCGGATCGATCGCGAGCCGCAGGAGTTGTTCGCCGCCATCCCGCCCAGCGTGGCACGGGAGGCGGTTGAGACATCCACGGGGAACCACCATCCCTCCGCCCGGAGCTTGCGGTTGAGATCATCCAGGACAAGACCAGGCTCGACCTGGACACGGCCCTCGACCGGATCGACCTCGAGGATCTTGTTGAGATGCTTGGAGAAGTCGATCACCAGCGCATCATTCACCGTTTGCCCGGCCTGAGACGTGCCCCCACCCCGGGCCAGCACCGCCATGCCTTCAGCCTTGGCAAAGTCCAGGGCGGCTTCGACATCCTCCCAGGTCCTCGGCACCATGACCGAGCGCAGCATGATCTGATAGATCGACGCATCCGTCGCATAGCGGCCACGATCAAAGGCCGAGGTTAGAACCTCCCCCTCGATCTGGCGTTTCAATCGGTCAAGCTTTGTCATTAGGCCTTGCCTGCTTCGGCAACAAACTGTCCTCTGGGCGCGCGGCGCGCAATGACTTTAGGGGGAGCCATGCCATCGGGACGTCATTTCCTGCAGATACCGGGACCGACGAACACACCGGATCGGATCCTCCGCGCCATGCACCGGGCGGTGATCGACCATCGCGGCCCCGCCTTCGCCGCGCTTGGTCAAGGGGTGCTGGCTGATCTGAAGGCCGTCTTCAAAACCGCAAACCGGGTGGTGATCTATCCGGCCTCTGGCACCGGCGCATGGGAGGCGGCGCTGGTCAATGTGCTGAGCCCCGGCGATCAGGTCTTGATGTATGAGACCGGGCACTTCGCGACCCTTTGGAAAGCGATGGCCGCCAAGTTGGGTTTTGAGCCGCTCTTCATGCAGGGCGATTGGCGGACCGGGGCGAATGCTGCGGCCATCGCTGAGCAGTTGCAAGCCGATCGGAGCCACAAGATCAAAGCGGTCTGTGTTGTGCATAACGACACGGCGACGGGCATCACCTCGGATATCGCCGCCCTGCGCCATGCGATTGATCAGGTGTCTCACCCAGCGCTCTTGATGGTCGACACGATCTCATCGCTGGGCTCGATTGATTTTCGGACCGATGACTGGGGCGTCGATGTGGTCGTGGCAGGGTCGCAGAAGGGTCTGATGCTGCCACCTGGCCTATCGTTCAACGCCATATCCGAGAAAGCCTGGGCGGCCTCTGAGGCGGGTGGGGACCGGCGTTCCTATTGGGATTGGCGCGATATGGCTGGCCCGAATGATAAAGGGTTCTTCCCCTACACGCCGGCGACAACACTGCTCTACGGTTTGCGGGAGGCGCTGGATATGATGGCCGAGGAAGGGCTGGAGGCGATCTTCGCCCGCCATGCCCGCCATGCCGAGGCGACCCGGCGCGCGGTCGACGCTTGGGGGCTGGAGATCCTTGCCACCAACCCGTCCGAGCGGTCGAACAGCCTCACGGCCGTTTTGATGCCCGACGGCACCGGCGCCGATGCGCTCAGGGCTGAGATCCTCGACAGTTTCGATATGTCGCTCGGAACCGGCTTGAACAAGCTCGCAGACCGGGTGTTCCGGATCGGTCATCTTGGCGACTTCAACGATCTGATGCTCATGGGGACTTTATGCGGGATCGAAATGGGGTTGGGCCGCGCAGAGATCGCGCACCAAAAGGGCGGCGTTCTGGCCGCCATGGATTACCTGAACACGCCTGGCTAGAGAGAGGTCCGCTCTCCGGATTACAGCCAATCCGCTAGAGCAGAAACGGATCTGACTGGATCAGCCAGATCTTAGGATTTTGCTCAATACATTGAATCTAGACCAAAATTCTCCTTCAAGCTGAGTCAGGTTGAAACGATTTTGGTCTAGGTCCCGCCTACGTCATCCATCGCGGAGTGTTGTCCCGGATGGCCTCGGGTTCGAGACACAGACACACGTTACCTCAGGCCCAGCCCAATCTCGGCGTCTTCGCCAATTGCAAGGATCGCGGGGATGAGCAGCAGCACGAAGATCGTCGCGCTCCCAAGACCAAAGACGATTGTCGTCGCCATCGGGATCAGGAGCTGGGCTTGCAGGCTTTGCTCCATCAAAAGCGGGGCCAATCCCGCGATTGTCGTCAGAGAGGTCAGAATGACGGCGCGGAAGCGATCCCCGCTCGCGCCAACCGCAGCGTCCTCAAAGCTGTCGCCTGATCGCAATCGCTCGGTGAAGCGGGCGACGAGGATGATGGAATCGTTCACCAGAATGCCGGTCAGACCAAGCAGTCCAATGAAGGAGAGAATGGTCAGAGGGATCTCCATCACCAGATGCCCCAGCACAGCACCAACCAGGCCAAAGGGAATGATGAACATCACTGCCACCGGGCGGATATAGTGCCCAAAAAGCCAGGCGAGGATGATGTAGATCGTGCTCAACGCGAGGATGCTGCCGAGGCCGAGATCGGCAAAAGCTTCCTGGCGCTCCTCGGCGCGCCCCGCGAAGCGATACGTCACCCCATACTGTTCCGCGATCGATGGGAGAGGTCCATCACTCAAAGCAGTCTCGATCTGCGAGCTGGTCATCTGCGCGCTGTCGATATTCGCCACAACCGAGACCACGGGACGTCCAGCCTCGCGATAGACCGCAGCAAACCCCTGGCGCTCGGTCAGATCAGCGATCGTGCTGAGCGGTGCAAACTCACCATCCGGCGATTTGAGCTCGAGATCGCGCAGCGAGCCTATGCCAGGGGGCAGCGCCATCTTCACCCGGACCGTGATCTCCTCATCCTGGACCGCGATGCGCCGGGCGATCCGGCCTTCGACGGCATCGCGGATCTGGCGGCCAACCTCCTCGACCGTGAAGCCAAGGGCGGCGCCGCGATCCGTCAACCGCAATTCAAGTTCGGGCTTGCCATAGGGCAGGTCATCCTCAACCCCATAAATCCCGGGAAACCGTTGCAACGCCCGTTGAAGATCCAGCGAGGCATTCTTCAAGACCGAAGGCTCGGCACCAAAGAACCGCACATCGATATCACGACCGGGGGGGCCCAGCCTCGCCTCGGAGATTGCAAGCTGGCGGAGTTGGGGCAAGGCTGGCACTGTGGCACGCCATTCATCCATGATGTCAGCGGTTCTGACCGTGCGCTTCTCGGTCGGGACAAGCTGCACCTCGATCAAGGCGAGATTGTCCCCCCGCGTCGATCCACCGTCTCCGAGTTCAACGAAAACCGCCTCAATCAGCGGATCGCCATCCGGTGAAAGAGCGCGCTCTGCCGCCTCCAGCGAGCTCTCCAGAGTCATCAGAACATCCATCGCGGCTTCTTCGCCAACCCCTGGGTGAAGCGTGACGGAGGCAAAGATGTTCTCCGCCTCGGGTGCCGGAAAGAAGACGAAGGGGATACGGTCGCTGCGGAGCAACCCGATACAGACGATCAGAACACCGACCGAGATCGCGGTTACAAGATAAGGAAACCGCACCGACGATCTGACAAGCGGCTCGAGCAGGGCGCGGCGGCACCAGTCAAATCCCCGATCGAACCGCTCGCGGAACCCGCGGCCCTTGTTCTGAGCGCGGCGCGGGCCTTGTGCACGGGCGAGCAACCAGGCGGTGATGAGCCAGCAGACCGTGATGACCGCCAGGGAGAAGGCAACTTGATGCTGGCTCGCGAAGTCACGAAATGGCTCGGGGAAGACATCAAAGCCAATGCCTTGGGCGAACCCCTCGGACCGGGCGGCTGTTACGAAAAGAAGCGAGAGCGGGGCCGAGAACAAGGCGCTTCGCAAGATCAGGAACCGCCGCGGCGTCCGTGGCTTGAGCGAATGGGCGAGATGGCCGGGCAGGATCAAAAAGCACTCGATCAGGCTGGCGACCAGCACGGCGATTGCCACCATGGGAAGCTGCGACATGATCTGCCCGAGCTCTTGCGAAATCAGGAAGATCGGAGCGAAGGCTGCAACCGTTGTCAGCATCGCGGCGAGGACGGGCGTGAACATCCGCATCGCACCCGCGATCGCCGCAGTCTCCGGGTCATCGCCTGCCGCAAGGCGCGTGGCCGTGTGCTCGCCAACAACAATCGCATCATCGACCACGATCCCGAGGGTCATGATGAGCGCAAAGAGCGAGATCATATTGACGCTTTGGCCGGTCGCGAACATCAGCCCGATCGTTGCAAAGACCGCCACAGGGACCCCGGCGGCAACCCAGATCGCGATCCGCGCGTTCAGAAACATGAACAGAATGAGCGCAACCAGCAGCAACCCGGATAATCCGTTGCGCAGGAGCACGTTGATCCGATCCGCAACCCGGTCGGCTGTGACTTGATAGACCGCGATATCGACCGATGCAGGCAATAACGCCTGAGAGGCATCCAGCCCCCTGCGCATCGCGCGTTCCATGGCGATCACATCGGATTCGGGCGAGCGTTGGACGATCAACTCGACCGCCGGGACCCCGCCCTTCATCCCGCGGGTCGCATTGTCGTCCGAGCCCACCATGACCTCTGCCATATCGCGAACACGGACTTTGTCACCGGAGGAGGTCGACAGGACCTCGATCAAGCCGATTGTGTTGGGCGCGTCTGCCTCGGCAATGACACGCACCTGTCGCTCCAGCCGCCCCTCGAAGGAGCCCGAGGGCGCATCACCTGAGTTCTGCGCAATGCGCCGGGCGATATCGCCCACGGTGAGCTCCAGCCGCCGCAGATCAAGCGGGTCGACAATCACCCGGTACTCGGTCGCGCGGCTGCCATCGAAGGCAACGCTGTCGATCCCTTCCGCAATCAACTCATTGCGGACCACACGGGCGAACCGGTTGAGGGCGGCCTCGGAGAACGGGCCGCTGATCGCGATCTTGCCGACAATGTCAAAGTCCTGGCCCAGGGTGACGACTGGCGGCTCGCTATCGGTGGGCAAGGTGTCGACCGCCGCAACCGCCTGCTCGATCTCGGAGAAGACCTGCTGCAGATCGGTCCCATCCTCGAACTTCAAAGAGATCGAGGCGCCACTTTCACGCGCATAGGAGGTGATCTCCTGAACGCCTTCGATGAAACGCAGTTCCGGCTCTAGCAGGTTTAGAATGTTGTCTGCCACCTGCTCGGCGCTGGCGCCGGGCCACTGCACCGACACGCCAACTTGATTGACGGTGACGGTTGGGAAGAACTGCGTATTGATCTTAATGATCCCGAACACGCCCATGATGAGCATCAGCGCCATCAACAGATTGGCCGCATTCGGATGTCTGACGAAGGTACCGACGATGCCACTTCCGCGAGACATCGCGGGATCTTGCTCTGCTGAGAACCGGTCGCTCATTGCTCGGGCAGAGCGCCTGCAACGGCTGCTTGTCCCAACCGGCTTGCGTCGACCCGGACACCGTCGCCCGCCTCGGTCAGGCGGGTCACCAGGATCTCTTCCTCATCGCGAAGGCCCGCGACATAGACATCCTCGCCACGCCAGGCGAGGACCGAGACATCGCGTCTCTCTAGGCGGCCCTCTCGCACGGCAAAGACATGATTTCCGGCATAAAGCGAAGCCTCGGGCAGAATGGCGGCATTGATGAACTGTCTGCCCGGCACAGAAACACTGACAAAGGCGCCTGCCCGGAGCCGGTCGATGGAGGGCTCGAGAATTCGCCCAAAAAGCTCGACCCCGCCCAGCTCTGAGCGCACATCCGGCCCAATCCGTTCGATCACGAACTCGGCCGAGATCTCTTCGTTGCCAACCTGCCAGGACAGGGTGCCGTGCCGACCTATGACCGAGATGCCCGAGACCCGCTCACTCTCCAGAAGGCTGCCAAAGGAGGCATCGGAGAGCGTGAACTTCACATCCAAAGCGCCATCTTCGTAAAGCTCGGCGACCAGGTCATTGACGCTCAGCCGACGCCCAGGCTCGATCGCCTCGCGGCGCACGATCGCATCGAAGGGGGCGCGCAGGACGGTATCTGCAAGGTTGCGTTCCGCCTCCTTCACCCGCCAGGTGAGCCGGCTGACGATGGCCTCCTGTTGCGCGATCCGCGATTCCCAGAGGTCGATATCCGCCTCGGCGACATCAACGGCCTGTCGCCGCTGAGACAAAACCAAGCGCCGGTCATCCACGGTCCGCTCATTGGCCACATTGCGCTCGACCAAGGTCTCCGAGCGCTTGAGATCGCGGAGCGCCAGGGCCGATTGTTCTTCGGCGCGTTCAAGCTCGACCCGGGCGCTGCCAAGCTGGGCGCGCCGTTCGACCAAACCCGCCTTGGCTTCGGCCAGGTTTGCCTTGGCTTCAAAGACCGCACCCTCATAGGCGAACTGGTCTATTTTCACCAGGGCCGTGCCTTTGGTGATTGTCTTGCCACTGACCAGGCTTGGATGCACCTCGACCACGGGGCCCTGGACAAGCGCTCGGAGTTCCACGATCCGGCGCGCCTCGATCACGCCAAAGGCCGAGATCGTGGGCTGTCGATCTGCCAGATCGATACTGATCGTCTCCACCTGGTAAACCGCTTCGCGCGCTTCGGTCCGCGCCGTGGCAGGCGCGGTCTCGGCCAGGTACTGAGCGCTCTCGACCGCGACAAAAAGAACTGCGGCGGAGATACCGAATTGGAGCGCCTGCCGGATCCACCAATTCCAACGCGTCCCTTGAGCACCTTGATGCGACGAGGGCTCGCTTTGTGAGCTGGCTGAACGATCGTCCATGGTCGTCTCTTTCATGCGGAGCCTGTCAACCGGCTCACTTCGAGTGTCTTGAGTGGCAGCTTGTGCCTGCAAATCATGCGCGCCCTGCCCGGCAATGACTATGCTGAATTTCGTTTCTAGAGCAAAACCGGATCTGACTAAAGCCGTCAGATCCAAGGCGTTTGCTCAAGCAATTGAGTCTGGGCCAAAACTCTCTTTCATCCTCGGTCAGGTTGAAACGATCTTGGTCGAGCAGCAAACCAAGGAAAATCAGACGCGCTCTCCGCGCGCCCGTAAAGCGCCAAGTAGTGTGATCATCGAAATGGTGGCGAAGGCATCGCATCTGGGCGAGAGCTGCATCTACTCCAACGCTTCGCAAGGGGCGATCCCTCGCGCAGGAGTGAAAGCACAGGCCTTGGCTTCGCTATTGCGAAACGGGTTTTGATTGCCCCTCAAGATCTGCTTGATTTCAAGACAGAGGCTGATCGGTTCCTTGTTAGAAAGGACCCGAATGAGGCAGACTACGCCGACGGCTTACCAGAAGGTGCGGATTACCCGGACGTAGAACAACCAGCTCGGTTGGTAGCGTTACACCATCCATCAGTAGAAACTCGCATAGACTCATGGCGTAGCGATACTGAACTTTCCAAACCAGTCTATCCATCTCGGCCAATACCCGCTCGATAATGCAGTTAGACGTGACGATTGATACGGAACTTCTGTCCGAAAGACCTAACATTACCCGATGAACAGAGGGCGGCGGTGATCGAAAGACCTCCAAAGGCAACTACATTTGTACCGAAACCTTTGTCATGGCACGCATGGTGATTGAGGGCATCTTGCCCAGAGAAGAGGAGAAGAAGATGGGTGACGAGAACAACAAAGACGTGAACGCCGACGATCAAAATCTGGCGGCACAGGACACTCCGCAGGAGCTGAGCGACGCGGCGCTGGAATCCGCTGATGGCGGTATGCATGTTATGAGCATGAGCTACATGCAAAAACCGAAATTCGCCAACGTCAACACGATGAGCGAAGACCCGATGGAGGAGGAGGAAATCCAGATGATGAAATCCCCCGGCAAGGGCGGCGCGCCGAGCATGGGTGGGGATCTCGAGAAGGTCGCGGCGCTTCGCAAACGCTTGCCCCGCTGACACTCGGCCCAAGAGTTTCAATGAGCCTCGAGAGATGACCCTCTCGGGGCTTTTCATTTGTCCGCGTTCAAGACCGCGAGGACCGTTTTCTCGCCGCGATTTCCCAAGGATTTTCCAACACCTCAACGCGATGACCAAAGCCAAAAGCAGATCAGCGCAGACCGGCTGTCACTGCCGCGCCTTTGCACCCCATGCAAAGCGGGTCTGCTATGGACCCACTTTCACAAGCGCCTCAACTGTGGAGACTGTCTCCATGTCTTGACCGTTGGAGAGCTTGGGTACCGCCGCTATGAACCTTTTGAACACCAATGAACTTGCTCAGCCATTGCATCTGCCCTGTGGTGTTGTCCTGAAGAACCGGATCGCGAAATCGGCTATGTCGGACTCGCTGGGCGATGGTCGGGGGGCGCCTACCAAGGCTCAAATTCGTCTCTACCAGCGATGGGCAGAGGGAGGGGTCGGGCTCTCGATCATTGGCGAAGTCCAAGGCACGCCCGACTACGCCGAGAAGCCCGGCAACCTTGTTTTGAACGCAGAGGCCGATCCTGCACCCTTTAAAGCCCTGGCGGCTGCGGGATCCACCGACAACGCGCAGCTTTGGTTGCAGCTTGGCCATGCGGGCGCAATGGCCGATGCGCCGATCAGCCGGCCGAAAGGACCAAGCGCGCTCGATTTCCCCGAGCTGAAATGTGACGCGCTGTCGCTCTCAGAAATCAAGAGCCTGCCTGGGGAGTTTGCCCGAACAGCCGCGCTTGCAAAAGCCTTTGGCTTTGGAGGTGTCGAGATCCATGCCGCGCATGGCTTCCTGCTGAGCCAGTTCCTATCGCCCCTGTTTAACCGGCGAACGGATGCTTATGGTGGCAGTTTGGAGAACAGGATGCGGCTTTTGCTGGAGACCGTGGAGCGCGTTCGCCAAGCCGTAGGTCCGGCGTTTCCCATTGGGATTAAGCTCAACGCGACAGATCAGCTCGAAGGCGGGTTTGTAGAGGCGGAGGCGCTCGCAGTGATCGCCGCGCTAGAGAGCACCAGCATCGATCTGATCGACATCAGTGGCGGGACGTATTTTCCGGGCGCGCCGTCTTCCTCGGACCGTGCGGGATCAGGCCCGTACTTTGTGGATTTCGCCAAGCGCGCTCGGTCAAAGACGAGCAAGCCACTGATGGTCACCGGCGGGTTCAAGACATTGCACCAAGCCCGAGCGGCTATCGGCGATGGCGCGGCTGATCTGATTGGTCTTGCGCGCGGGCTTGTGGTCGATCCCGATTTGCCGAAGAAATGGGAGGCGGGGCGCGCGGATACGCCTTCCTTCCCGCGCTTCGACAATCCACCCGAAGGCGGCGTGACAGCTTGGTTCACCATGCAGATCACGCGGATCGCCAATGGTGAGGCTGCGCTGTCACCGTCAGACCTCCACGATGCAATCCGTTCCTACGAGGAGCGAGATCAGGAGCGGCGGCAGACTTGGCTGGCGCATTTCACGGGTGAGAGCTGCCATCCGAACCAGTCTGCAAACGCGGGGTGACGCGCGCGGTTCTTTCCCGCCGCGAGGACAATCCGGCAGCCAACGCTTTGAAACACCCCAGTGGCAGAAGCTTGCGCCTCAACGCTTGCCGGGGTGAATGGTGCTGACCACCACGGCGCAACACTCACGACGGATTTGCCCGAGGCCCAAGGCAACAGGCCCAGCTTTGGCCATTGGGCTTGACGACGGCGTGGATGTTCCAAAACATCGCTCAGACGATCGCAGCTCTGCACCGAACCGAAAGGCCGGATCTTTGAGACAACAAGACGCCATTGATCGCGCCGCCGCGCTGTCCTGCTTTCAGGAGCCTGCCGAGATCAAGCCGCTCGATGGTGGGATCACCAATCTCAACCTCACCGTTCGGGACGGGGATCGGCAATTTGTCGTGCGTATGGGCGATGACATTCCAGAACACGGAGTGCTGCGCTGGAACGAGCTGGCGCTCAGTCGTGCCGCGGAACGGGCGGGCATTTCACCGGGCGTCGTGCATCACGAGCCGGGTGTTCTTGTCCTCGACTTTATCGAGGCACAGACCTATGCCGAGGCGGATGTCCGCGACCCGGCAAACCTGCCCAGGATCATTGATCTGGTCGCCAAGGCGCATCGCCAGCTTGGCCGCCACCTGACCCAGCCGGTGCTGGCGTTCTGGCCGTTCCAGGTGAACCGGACCTATGCCACGCGGCTCGACGCCGACGGCTCCGCCCATAGATCGATCTTGCCGGATTTGATGGCCCAGCAGGATCTGCTTGAGGCCGCGACGGGTCCGGTCGAGATGGTGATTGGCCATAATGATCTCTTGGCCGCCAATATCCTGGACGATGGCAGCCAGCTTTGGTTGATCGATTGGGAGTATGGCGGCTTTAACTCCCCGCTCTTCGATCTGGCTGGATTGGCTGGCAACAATGGGCTCTCCGAAGCTCAGGAGCGGGCTTTGTTGGAGCAGTATTTCGGCGATCCTGCGGATCTGCGATGGCGCCCCTATCAGGCGATGAAATGTGTATCTCTGCTGCGAGAGACCCTCTGGTCGATGACATCGGAGATCCACTCGGATCTCGATTTCGACTATGCCGCGTATACGACCGAGAACATGGATCGCTTCACCGCCGCATTCGCTGATTTCCAAAATGCCTGAGGCCGCTGTAACCCTGCCGTCGTCCTCTAAGATCGTCGTCATCGGGGGCGGGATCATTGGATGTTCCACCGCCTATCACCTGGCGCATCTGGGCCAAGAGGTGCTGCTCTTGGACAAGGCGGCCCTGACCTCGGGCTCGACATGGCATGCAGCAGGGCTGGTTGGGCAGCTCCGCTCCAATGCAAATGTCACCCAGCTGCTCGGCTACTCCATCGACCTCTACCGGCGGCTCGAGGAGGAGACCGGCCTCGCCACGGGGTGGAAGATGAATGGCGGGCTGCGCCTTGCCTGCAATGCCGAGCGTTGGACCGAGGTGAAACGCCAGGCAACCACGGCGCATAGCTTCGGGCTCGACATGCAATTGCTGACGCCCCAGGAGGCGCAGGATCTTTGGCCGCTGATGGATATCGGCGATGTGGTGGGTGCTGCCTATCTGCCGACCGATGGTCAGGCGAGCCCGTCCGACATCACGCAAGCACTGGCCAAAGGCGCGCGCGCCAAAGGGGCCAAGCTGGTCGAGAACTGCCCGGTGAGCGAAATCCTCACCGATCAGGGCCGCCTTGTCGGGGTGCGCACAGCCTTTGGCGATGTGAGCTGTGAGCGGCTGGTGCTCTGCGCCGGGCAGTGGACACGAGAGCTTGCGGCGACCATCGGCGTCACGGTCCCGCTGGTCTCGGTCGAGCACCAATACATGATCACCGAGCCCTTTGGCGTGCCCTCGGATCTGCCAACCCTGCGCGATCCGGACCGGCTGACCTATTACAAGGAGGAAGTCGGCGGCCTCGCCTGGGGTGGTTATGAGCCAAACGGTATCCCTTGGGCGGTCGATGGTCTCCCCGAGCGGTTCGACTTCCAGCTGCTCGATTCGAACTTCGATCATTTCGGACAGCTGGTCGAGCTGGCCTTGCCGCGCGTGCCAAAACTGACCGAGGTCGGCGCCAAGCAGCTCATCAATGGGCCAGAAAGCTTCACCCCTGACGGCAATTTCATCCTGGGCGAGGCGCCTGAGATGGCAAATGTCTTTGTCGGTGCGGGGTTCAACGCCTTTGGCATCGCCTCGGGCGGGGGTGCGGGCATGGCGCTGGCGGAATGGGTGGCGAAGGGTGAGCCGCCCTATGACCTCTGGCCCGTCGATATCCGCCGGTTCGGTCGCCCGCATCAGGACACGGATTGGGTGCGTACCCGCACACTCGAGGCTTATGGCAAGCACTACACCATGTCCTGGCCGTCTGAGGAACATGAGAGCGGGCGGCCATGCAGGCGCTCCCCCCTCTATGACCGGCTGGCCGCAGCAGGCGCTGTTTTTGGCGAAAAACTGGGATGGGAGCGCGCCAATTGGTATGCAGAGCCAGGCGAGGAGCCGCGCGATGTCTATACCTTCGCACGCCCCAACTGGCACATGCCCGTCGGTCGCGAGCACAGGGCTGCGCGAGAGGCGGCGGCTCTGTTTGACCAGACCTCTTTTGCCAAATTCATCCTCAAGGGGCCTGATGCCGAGGCGGCGTTGAGTTGGATCGCCGCAAACCGTGTGGATCGACCCGTTGGCTCGATCATCTACACTCAGATGCTGAACGATCATGGCGGGATCGAATGTGATTTAACCTCTGTGCGAACCCGGCCCGATGAATATTACATCGTCACCGGCACCGGCTTTGCGACCCATGATTTCGACTGGATCCGGCGAAACATCCCTCAGGGCATGAACGCACAACTGGTCGATGTGACCTCGAGCAACGCGGTTCTCTCGCTCTTCGGGCCGAAAGCCCGCGACATTCTACAGGCGGTGACCCGGGATGATGTCTCGAACGCGGGCCATCCCTTTGCCCAGGCCAGGCGGATCGGGATTGCGGGCTGCCCGGTCCTCGCCTTGCGCATCACTTATGTAGGCGAGTTGGGGTGGGAGTTGCACCTGCCCGTGGAATACGCCCAAACTGTCTATGATGCCCTACATCAGGCAGGCGCCCCTCATGGCCTTCGCAATGCGGGTTACCGCGCGATCGAGACGCTGCGTCTAGAGAAGGGATACCGCGCCTGGGGCGGCGATATCGGCCCGGATCACACACCTGACGAGGCCGGGCTCGGCTGGGCGGTCAAGATGAGATCCGACATCCCGTTCAAGGGCCGCGACGCCGTCACTGCCCAACGCCAGAGCGGCGTGAAGAAGATCCTGGCGAGCTTCACCACGGATCCGGCGCTGGTCCTCTCGGGGCGCGAGACGATCTACCGGAATGGCGAACGCTGTGGGTGGCTCTCCTCGGCAGGGTTCGGCCATTGGATCGGAAAATCGATCGGCATGGGCTATGTGCGCAGCAAAACACCGATCACCCGCGAGCATATCCTCGCGGGCACTTACGAGCTTGAGGTCGCCACCGAACGCTTCCCGGCAGAGGTCTCGCTCACCCCGCTTTACGACCCGAAGATGGAACGGGTGAAGGCGTAACTCGTGCTCCGAACTTCTTGGCATCGCGACGGAGCAAACAGCCCATCGCACTTATTCGGGATCTTTTGATTGATTTGAGGATAGAGGAAGGTGGTCTCGGGTCTCAACCCGAACGCTGTTGCAGTTAACGAGCTTAAAGGACCGCCTGCAAGCGCATTCAAAGCAGGCTGCCAAGGCGCAGCACCGCACCTCACCAAACGGCCAAATCATAGCTATGAGGGCCGCGTCGCCAGCCACCAAATATTGCCACATGGGTCTGTGACACCTGCCATCCGGCTTCCAAACGGGCGATCATTCGGCGCCATTAATGCGCTCGCGCCCAAATCCAACGCCCGTTGGTAGGCTTGGTCCGCGTCCTCCACATAGAGGTGCATCTGAGAGACATTGGCGGCGAACTCCGCGGTGCTCTGGTTCAACATGATCAGCGAGTTGCCGATCACCAGGCGGGCATGCTGGATGGAGTTGTCCTGGTAGCGGCTCTCCTTGACCAATTTGGCCCCAAAGGCCGCCACGAGAAAGTCGATCAACCG
>JBCDAS010000038.1:0-19070 GCA_039185235.1 Pseudomonadota bacterium | reverse complement strand
TCCAAAAGGTCCAAGAGCATCGGCGCCAGCATGCTGAGACCCAGCACCTGTGTCAGGCGTCCAATGACAAAGCCGACCGGGCGAAAGTCATACATGGCTCGCAGATGACCGTGCAGGATGGCCCATGTCAACGCCGGTCGATCTAAGAGCCCCAGCTCAGCGAAAGCGTCCAAGATCCCTTACGGGATCCCGGCGAGACAAGCTCGCCGACCATGCGTGCCGCATGGCAGGACGCCCGGCGCCTAGCTCGGAGTCATGCGAGAGCAGTCCGACTGGGGCCAATGCGCCCGCAAGGGCGCCAAGTATAGGTGTATGCGGCGCAAGCCGCATTCCGTTTGGTTCGTCTGCCATTGAGGAGGGGCTAGAACGGCACATCCTCGGCATCGGCGGTGCTGGTTGTGCTGACATAGCTGGCGACGACCTTCTTCTCGCCTGCCTTCTCAAACGCAACTGTCAGCTTGTCCCCTTCGATCGCCATCACAGCACCATAGCCGAACTTCTGGTGAAACACCCGCTCGCCGGTCGAGAAGGCGCTGACCGCTTCCACATCGATCACCAGGTTGCGCGCCTCGCGCGGGGAGCCCATCCCGTGTTCGCCGCGCCGTGCTGCCATCCGCCGCCAGCCTGGAGAGTTATAGGTTGAGGATTGCGCAACCCGCTCCTCCATCGCACTGCCCTGCCTCACACCACGCTCTGCCTGCGGCGCGGCACCACCATAGCCGCCGCCATAGAGGCCCGGCGGCGTCAGCACCTCCACATGCGCCTCGGGCAGTTCATCGATGAACCGGCTTGGCAGTGCGCTTTGCCAGCGGCCATACATATGCCTGTTTGCGGCGAAACTGATCGTCAGATGCCGCTCGGCCCGGGTCAGGCCGACATAGGCGAGGCGGCGCTCCTCCTCTAGCCCTTGCATCCCGTTCTCATCCATCGAGCGTTGCGAGGGGAAGAGCCCATCCTCCCAGCCCGGCAGAAACACCGCCGGGAACTCGAGCCCCTTGGCCGCGTGTAAGGTCATGATCGAAACCTTTGCGCCCGCTTCCTCGGTCTCGTTATCCATCACCAGGCTGACATGTTCGAGGAAGCCCTGTAGGTTCTCGAACTCATCGAGGAAGCGGATCAATTCTTTAAGGTTCTCGAGCCGCCCCGGCGCCTCGGGCGACTTGTCCGCCAGCCACATGCCGGTATAGCCGCTCTCCTCCAAGATCTGTTCGGCCAGTTCCTGGTGGCTCACCCCCGAATTGGGCGCGAGCAGCCCATGCCAGCGGTCGAAATTGTCAATCAGGAGCCGCAATTCCTTCTGCGCCTTCTTTGACAGCCCCTCACCCCCTTCCGCCGCCAGCCGCGAGGCTTCGAACAGCGTGATCCCATTGGTCCGAGCGATGTGGTTGAGCGTCTGCTGCGCTTTGTCGCCGATCCCGCGTTTGGGCGTATTGATGATCCGCTCAAAGGCCAGCGCATCCTCCTGGCTGACCGCCACACGGAAATAGGCCATGGCATCGCGGATCTCCATGCGCTCATAGAACCGCGGCCCGCCGATCACGCGGTAGGGCAGACCGATGGTCAGAAACCGGTCCTCGAAGGCGCGCATCTGAAACGAGGCCCGCACCAGGATGGCGCAGTCATCCAGGCTGAGCGGGTCATGGCCGCGGGTGCCGCGCTGCAGTGCTTCGACCTCTTCGCCGATCCAACGCGCTTCCTCTTCGCCATCCCAATGGCCGATCAGGCGCAGCTTCTCGCCCTGATTGGCATCGGTCCAGAGCGTCTTGCCAAGCCGCCCCGCATTCGCCGCGATCACGCCGGAGGCCGCCGCCAGGATATGGGGCGTCGAGCGATAATTCTGCTCCAGCCGCACCACATGGGCACCATCGAAATGCTTCTCAAAATTCAGGATGTTGGAGACTTCCGCCCCGCGCCAGCCATAGATCGACTGATCATCATCGCCGACACAACAGATGTTGCGATGCTTTGCGGCCAGTAGCCTCAGCCAAAGATACTGGGCGACATTGGTATCCTGATACTCATCGACCAGAATGTATTTGAAGCGGTTCTGATAATCCTCCAGCACCACCTGGTGCTTCTGGAAGATCGTCACGACATGGAGTAGCAGATCGCCGAAATCGACGGCGTTCAGGGTCTTCAACCGGTCTTGATAGGCCTGATAAAGCTCCGACCCCCGGCCATTGGCGAAGCCGCATTCATCGGCGGGCACCTGGCTTGGTCCCAGTGCCTTGTTCTTCCAGCGATCAAGCATCGAGGAGAAGAGCCTCGGTGGCCAGCGTTTCTGATCGATTTCTTCGACCTCGAGAATCTGCTTGATCAGACGGATCTGATCATCCGTGTCCAGAATGGTGAAATTCGATTTGAGATCCACCAGCTCGGCATGGCGGCGTAGGATCTTGACGCAGATCGAGTGGAACGTGCCGAGCCAGGGCATCCCCTCGACTGCACCACCCACCAATTGACCGATCCGGTTCTTCATCTCGCGCGCGGCTTTGTTGGTGAAGGTGACCGCCAGGATCTGGCTGGGCCAAGCGCGGCGGGTATGGATCAGATGGGCCAGGCGCGTGGTCAGAACCCGTGTCTTGCCCGTACCGGCCCCCGCCAAAACCAAAACCGGTCCGTCGAGTGCCTCGACCGCATCGACCTGGGCCGGGTTAAGCCCTGCCAAATAAGGCGCGGCGGGGGTGGCTTGCTCGGACAGAGGCCTTTGATCCCAGGTATCAAACGCCTCTGCTTCGTCAAAAAAAGGATCGCTCATGCTTCGTATCCTAATGCCGATGCCGCAATGCGGAAAGGTTTTGTTCGGCGAATGTTCGCAAAAACGAAAGCTCTTTCATAGGCCTCTTCGCAAATATTTGTTTGTGCCTCTCTTGTTCTCCGAGCGTTCCATGCCAAGTTGTCAACCACAACGAAATTAGGGAGGTGCAGTTGTTTTCTTTCCGGAAGACCTCAATGGTGAGCGCAGATCGGGCCCTGGTGGGTCGAGAGATGCCGATCCCGACCGCCGAGCATCACTTCATCAATGGCCGACCGCTGGCTGAGCCATATCCTGAAGGCATGGAGATCGCCATGTTTGGGATGGGGTGTTTCTGGGGTATCGAACGGCGCTTCTGGACCCAGCCGGGCGTTTGGGTGACGGCGGTTGGCTATTCCGCCGGATACACACCGAACGCGACCTATCAAGAAGTCTGCTCTGGCCGGACCGGCCATAACGAAGTGGTCCGCGTGGTGTTTGATCCTGCAAAGATCAGCTATGATGCGCTCTTGAAAGTGTTTTGGGAGAACCACGATCCGACCCAAGGGATGCGCCAAGGCAATGATGTCGGGTCGCAGTACCGCTCGGGCATCTATACGTATGGGCCAGAGCAGATGGCGCAGGCAAAGGCCTCCCGCGACCTGTTCCAAGCCCAACTGGATGCGGCAGGTTTCAGTAAGATCACGACCGAGATCATTGATGCGGGTCCGTTCTATTTTGGTGAGTATTATCATCAGCAGTACCTGGCCAAGAACCCGAACGGCTATTGCGGCGTGGGTGGAACGGGTGTGACCTGCCCGGTTGGTGTGACAGCCTAGAACCAAACGGAATGCGGCTGTGCCGCATACTGTTTTGCTTGGATCTGCGCTGCGCCGTTCTTGCGAACGGCTCCGTCTCCGATCATTGGCGCCTAGCTCCGGCACTCGCGCTTCTGTCCGCCAAGGCGCTGTTTCGAAGAAACGGCGATCTGGCTTGGACAGAATAGATGTGCGCGCGGGACGCGCGCTCCGCTTGGTTCGGTCTTAGAAACTTCTTCGCTTTTGCCGCATCTGCACCTATGGAACGGCTGGTTCTGGACAGAGGATGCGCGGTGACGACTTACACGGCTCTTGCGACCCTTGCGGGTAAGGATGCGGCCGAAGCGCTTGGGGTGGCGCTTGAGGCTTTGGATCCAGCGCCCACCGGTGTTGGTGTTTTCGAGATCGAAGACGGGCGCGGGGTTTGGGAGGTCGGCGGGTATTTCCTCGCCCCGCCAGACCGCGCGGCCTTGATGCTTTTGGCAGCCATCCATCGGGCCAGTGACTTCGTGGTCTCCAAGCTCGATGATCGGGACTGGGTGGCGCAAGTCCGGCGGGAGTTGACGCAGGTCTCGGCGGGCAGGTTCGTTGTTCATGGTGCCCATGACGAGGCAGGGGTTGGGCTCCATCAGATCGGTCTCAGGATCGAGGCGGCGATGGCCTTTGGCACCGGGCATCACGGGACCACGCAAGGATGTCTGCTCCTGCTCGATCGCCTCGCCCGGCGCGGACTTGTGGCCGAGAGGGTCGCCGATATCGGCTGCGGGACCGGCGTGCTAGCGATGGCGGCGGCGCGGCTTTTCCGCTGCAAGGGGATTGCAACCGATATCGATCCAATCGCGGTCGCGACCGCCCGTGAAAACCTCCGGATCAACCGGGTCGGCGGGCTGGTTCTTACCGCCCGTACCGCTGGCACGCGCGGCGCGCTTTACCGAAGCGACGCACCGTTCGACCTGATCTTTGCCAATATTCTCGCAAGCCCTCTGAAACGTCTGGCGCCGGAGATCCGGGCGATTTTGGCACCGCGTGGGCGCGCGATCCTATCCGGGCTGCTGACCCGGCAAATCCCTGGGGTTGCGGCCGTCTATCGCAGCCATGGCTTGATGATCGAAGAACGGATCACGCTGGGCGAGTGGACTTCGCTGGTGGTCCGGCGCCGGGCGCTGCAGCGCCAATGAAAAAGGCCGCCCCTTGCGGAGCGGCCCAATTCTCTTCCTTCACTCCGATTTAGCGGATGATGAAGTTATCTTCCAGATCGGCGCGGGTCAGGCCGATATCTTCCAGCATCTCTGGCGAGAGCCGGGCGAGTTCCCGATAGGTCTCGCGGCGCGCTTGCCAGTCGTTGAAATCCGCGATCAGGTTGGCGATGAAGCCGGTTACGCGGAAGGTCGAAATCGCGCCGAAAGGAGCGCGGGCAGTCGTCATGGTGTTCATAACATGTCTCCTAACTCAGAGGGTTGTTGCACAGCGCTCTTCAGCGCGTCTGAGCCGGAAATAGGGGTTGGAATGCGCGAAGGCAATTGCTGGCGCTGCATGTCCGATATGCACTTTTTGCATTCCGAGAAAATTAACGTAAACAATTGGTTAAAAACAGTTTTTTCGGACGAAACTCAGACGGAATTTGGGCGCGCCGCGCGCTGGATTTAGACGCGGCGCAACGCTTCTACCAGTGTAGATGAAGCGAGGCGAAAAGAGCCAATCCGGGCAGGGTTTGAAGGTATAAAACCTCTTTGATCCCGGTATAGGCCCCGGCCAGCCCCGCCACCACAATGCAGCCAGCAAAGAACAGTGCGAAGTCCTTATGCAGGGTCATCTCAGGGCCCAGGGCAAAGATCAGACCGGCGGCGATGAAGAGATTGTAAGTCCCTTGGTTGAAGGCGATGAAGCCCGCCCAGTTGATCGCCCGATCCAGGTTCTGAGAATCGAGCCCAAAATTGTCCCGCTTCTTGGCCAAAGAGGCGCCCATCGATTTCCAGCAAAACATCTCATAAAGGCCAAATCCGATATGCATGATCATTAAGATCACGCAGAGAAAGTAACTAACCGGCAAGTCGCCTGTAAGTTGATCAAACATCCCTTAAGTCCCCCGAATACTTCCAAAACTTCAGCGTTGAAGCACGCGATTACTATTAGCATGTCTTCGAAATGCGGTAACCCCTCTCCTGCTGATCTGTTATGGAGCAATCTGGCTAAATGTTCACCTTTCGTTTACACTTTCCGCGACTCGCATTCGCCCGGGCCAGTGCTATGTCGAAGTCAGATAGAGTGAGAGGGTCGAATGGCAGAACGGCGGACGATTTCAGTCAGGGGCGCGCGGGAGCACAATCTCAAAGGTGTCGATGTCGATATTCCGCGCGATACGCTGACGGTGATCACCGGTTTATCAGGATCGGGCAAGTCTTCGCTGGCCTTCGATACCATCTATGCCGAAGGTCAGCGGCGCTATGTCGAGAGCCTGAGCGCCTATGCGCGCCAGTTCCTTCAGATGATGCAAAAGCCGGATGTGGATCACATCGAAGGGCTTTCGCCTGCTATCTCCATCGAGCAGAAGACCACCTCCAAGAACCCACGCTCGACCGTCGGGACCGTGACGGAGATATATGACTACCTGCGCTTGCTCTTTGCCCGCGCAGGCACGCCCTATAGCCCGACGACGGGCCTGCCGATCGAGGCGCAGCAAGTGTCGGAGATGGTCGACCGTGTGATGGGGCTGGAGGAGGGCACCCGCGCCTATCTCCTTGCGCCGATCATCCGCGATCGCAAGGGCGAGTATAAGAAGGAGTTCCTGGAGCTCCGCAAACAAGGCTTCCAACGGGTCAAGGTGGATGGCGACTTCCATGACCTGGACAGCCCGCCAACCCTGGACAAGAAGTTCCGCCACGATATCGACGTGGTGGTCGACCGGATCGTGGTGAAAGAAGGTATCGAGACCCGTCTGGCGGACAGTTTCACAACCGCTCTGGGTCTGGCCGATGGGATCGCCGTGCTCGAGACGGCACCGAAGGAAGGCGACCCGCAGCGGATTACCTTCTCGGAGAATTTTGCCTGCCCGGTCTCTGGCTTCACGATTGCCGAGATCGAGCCGCGGCTTTTCTCCTTCAACGCGCCTTTTGGTGCCTGCCCCGCCTGTGACGGTCTGGGCGTCGAGATGTTCTTTGACGAGGAACTTGTGGTTCCGGACAAGACGATCTCGCTGATGGATGGCGCGCTTGCACCCTGGGCGAAGTCTAAAACACCGACCTTTCGCCAGACGCTGGAGGCGCTGGCCAAGCATTATGACTTCTCGCCGATCAAACCTTGGGAGAAGCTGCCAAAACATGTGCAGCAGCTTATGCTCTACGGCTCCGGCGATGAGGAGATCCCGTTCCGCTACGACGATGGTGGTCGGGTCTATCAGATCTCGCGGACCTTCGAGGGTGTGATCCCGAACATGGAGCGGCGGTATCGTGAGACCGACTCGAGCTGGATCCGCGAGGAGTTTGAACGCTATCAGGGCACCCGGCCCTGTGGCGCCTGCGGCGGCTATCGTCTGCGCGAAGAGGCGTTGGCGGTGAAGATCGGCGGGCGGCATATTGGCCATGTGACCGAGATGTCGATCAGGGAGGCCTTTGCCTGGGTCGACACGGTCTCCGATGATCTGACGCCTCAAAAGCAGGAGATCGCGGCGGCGATCCTTAAGGAGATCCGCGAGCGGCTGGGCTTTCTGGTCAATGTCGGCCTCGATTATCTGACACTCAGCCGCAATTCAGGGACGCTCAGCGGCGGCGAGAGCCAGCGGATCCGGTTGGCGAGCCAAATCGGCTCGGGCCTCACCGGCGTGCTTTATGTGCTGGATGAGCCCTCCATCGGTCTGCACCAGCGCGACAATGACCGGCTGCTCGACAGTCTCAAGGGCCTGCGTGACCAAGGCAACACAGTGGTCGTGGTCGAGCATGACGAGGAAGCCATCCGAGAGGCGGATTATGTGATCGATATCGGCCCCGGCGCCGGTGTCCATGGCGGGCGGGTGATTGCTGCGGGCTCGACCGATGATGTGATGCTGACCCCAGGCTCGGTCACGGGCGAGTACCTTTGCGGCACGCGGGAGATCGCGGTGCCGACCGAACGGCGCAAAGGCAATGGCAAAGTGATCACGGTCGAGGGGGCCACCGGCAACAACCTCAAGGATGTCACGGCGGAGATCCCGCTTGGCACCTTCACCTGCATCACCGGGGTCTCAGGTGGGGGCAAGTCGACCCTGACGATCGAGACACTCTACAAAACCGCCGCCAGCCGGTTGAATGGCGCACGGACGCAACCGGCGCCTTGCCGGGCGGTGCGGGGGCTGGATCAGCTCGACAAAGTGATCGATATCGACCAATCCCCCATCGGCCGCACGCCGCGTTCGAACCCCGCCACCTATACCGGCGCCTTCACCCCGATCCGCGATTGGTTCGCGGGCCTGCCCGAGGCGAAAGCACGGGGCTACAAGCCCGGCCGCTTCTCTTTCAACGTCAAAGGCGGGCGCTGTGAGGCCTGCCAGGGCGATGGTGTGATCAAGATCGAGATGCATTTCCTGCCCGACGTTTATGTGGAATGCGAGACCTGCAAAGGCGCGCGCTACAACCGCGAGACCTTGGAGGTGAAGTATAAGGGCAAGTCCATCGCCGATGTGCTCGACATGACCGTCGAGGATGGGGTCGAGTTCTTCGCCGCCATCCCCTCGATCCGCGAGAAAATGGAGACATTGCAACGGGTTGGCCTCGGCTACATCAAGATCGGCCAACAGGCGACGACCCTGTCAGGTGGCGAGGCGCAGCGGGTGAAGCTGTCGAAGGAGCTGTCGAAACGCGCCACAGGCCGGACACTGTATGTGCTGGATGAGCCGACTACGGGGCTGCATTTCGAGGATGTGAAGAAGCTCCTCGAGGTGCTTCAGGAACTGGTCGATGCGGGCAACACCGTTGTGGTGATCGAGCACAATCTCGACGTGATCAAATGCGCCGACTGGATCGTGGATCTCGGCCCCGAGGGCGGCGATGGCGGCGGCGAAGTTGTCGCCTCCGGCACGCCCGAAGACGTCGCCGAGGCCGAAGCCAGCCACACGGGCCAATACCTGCGCCCAATGCTGGTCAAAGCAGGCCGGATCGCGGCGGAATAGCTGAGAGACGAGGGCAGCAACCGACCTGGAGGGCGCTTGCGCTGCGTCTGAGATAGGCCGTGCCTCAAAGCATCCATCCCGCTCTGGCTGCGGGCAGCCCCGCCAAAGCGCCCTCCGGGGGAAGGTCGGGCGCTGCCCGGCGGTTCCCGCCGGGCAATCGAGGTTAGACCAAAATCGTTTCAACCTGACTCAGGTTGAAAAAGAATTTTGGTCCAGATTCAATGTATTGAGCAAAAACGGATCTGATTGATCCAATCAGATCCGTTTTTGCTCTAGTGGTGCGCTATGGCTTCTAAAACTCTGCGCCTGAGAGCGGGGTTTCGCCCTCAAGCGTGATGTCCCGGAACGGTGATGCCCCTTTCCTGAAACGCGCCAACTGCCTCTGCGCTGATCGTGCAATCAGAAGTGAATCGCGCGCCCATAGGCGTCCAGGACGCTTTCGTGCATCATTTCTGAGAGGGTCGGGTGCGGGAAGACGGTGTTCATCAGGTCTTCTTCCGTCGTCTCCAGCTGGCGACCGACCACGTAGCCCTGGATCAGTTCGGTCACTTCGGCGCCGACCATGTGGGCGCCAAGCAGCTCTCCGGTTTTCTCGTCGAAGATCGTTTTGACCATCCCGTCCGGTTCGCCAAGCGCAATCGCCTTGCCGTTGCCGATGAAGGGGAAGGAGCCGACTTTGATCTTAAAGCCTTTCTCCTTCGCCTGTTCCTCGGTCAGGCCGACCGAGGCGACCTGTGGGTGGCAATAAGTGCAGCCCGCGATCGCGTCCGGATCGACGGCATGGACATTGTTCTTGCCCGCGATCAGCTCGGCCACCATGACCCCTTCGTGGGAGGCTTTGTGCGCCAGCCATGGCGCGCCTGCGATATCACCGATGGCATAGACGCCCTCGACCCCGGTGCGGCAGTAGGGGTCGGTCACCACATGGGTGCGGTCGATCTTGACGCCAAGCGCCTCCAGCCCCAGCCCCTCGGTGTTGCCGACGATGCCAACGGCGGAGATGACGGTGTCGAACTCCATCTTCTCGACTTTGCCACCGGTCTCAATATGCGCGGTGACTTTGCCCCCACCCCCTTTTTTGGGCGCGCGGTCGAGCTGTTTGACCATGGCTTTGGCCATGATCTTCATGCCCTGTTTCTCAAACTGCTTCTTGGCATGGGTCGAGATGTCTTTGTCCTCGACCGGAAGGACCCGGTCCATGACCTCAACCACGGTCGTGTCCGAGCCTAACGTATTGTAGAAGCTTGCGAATTCGATGCCAATGGCGCCGGAGCCGATCACCAGCAGTTTCCTCGGCATCCGAGAGGGCCGCAGCGCATGTTTATAGGTCCAGACGAGATCGCCATCCGCCTCCAGCCCTGGCAGCTCGCGCGCCCGGGCTCCGGTGGCGATGATGATGTTCTTGGCGGTCAGCTCTTGCGGCTTCTCGCCCGAAACTTTGACCTTGCCTTTGCCCGTGATCGTCGCCTCGCCCATGATGGTGATGACTTTGTTCTTCTTGAGCAAATGGCCCACGCCGGAAGAGAGTTGACCCGCCACTTTGCGTGAACGATCCACCACGGCGGGTAGGTCGTAATCGACGCCCTCGGCCTTTAGCCCGAACTCTTTGGCGCGGTGGAAGAGGTGGAACACCTCGGCCGAGCGCAACATCGCCTTGGTCGGGATGCAGCCCCAGTTGAGGCAGATGCCGCCGAGATGCTCACGCTCTATGATGGCGGCCTTGAGACCGAGTTGAGCCGCGCGGATAGCGGCGACATAGCCCCCGGGGCCGGCTCCGATCACGACGACATCAAACTGGCTCATGGCGGATGCTCCTTATTTGAAACCGAATTAAGAGTAAGGGGCCTATGCGCTGGATGCAATTGAAGGTGGAGCAAGAAACGGGCGAAAGACGTGGCGGATGGATGCGTCTGTGTCGTGAGGCGGGCAGTTGGCGATGTGTTCTTCTTTCGTCCGCTGTCCGAGAGCGTCTTAAAATGCGACCTCCGGCGGTCCGGGCAAGCCGAACCTTCGGAGGCCCCCGACGCGCGCCTTCGGCGCACGACAAGGCGCAAAGTTTTGGGCTCGGCGCCGGGCGGCCCCCTGTGGGCTTGCCCACAGGGATCGGGCGCCTCGCCCGATTTGCCGCGATAGCGGCTTGGGCCGCTGCGCTGAGCTTGGGCTATGTCTAGAGCATTGTGTTCCTAGGATTTCGCTCAAGCTTCTGATTCTAAAACAAAAAACTCTTCCAAACTGGTTCAGGGCGCAACGATTTTGGTCTAGCCGCTCATATAGCCGCCTTGGGCTCTGTAGGCGCGTTCAGCGGCGCTATCGGTTCGGCCTAGGAGGGCGTTTCGGCTCGGAAAACGTCCGAACTTTCGGATCACCGCCCGGTGCAGGATGGCGTGGCGCAGATTGTCGCCGAGATCTTCGGGCGCGCGCAGCATGAAGAGGCGGACGCAGCGCTCCTGCTCGGCAAGGCTCTCGGCGTGCATAAAGGGCAAGAGGAAGAACTGACGCGCGGGCTCTGGGATCGCCTGATCGAGCCCTCGCGCAATCGCGAGCTTTGCGGAGCGCAAAGCTAACCCATCGGCAGAAAACGCTTTTTCGCCGCCTCGGAACATGTTCCGTGTGAACTGATCCAACAGAATCAACAGCGAAATCGCCCTTGCGCCATCGGTCAGCCAATCGCGATAGCCGCCCGCCATCGCGATCTGCCACGCATCGAGAAACCGCTCGCGACAGGCGATATCGATCGCGTCGTCTTGCATATACCAGCCGTCCGGTCCGACGTCTTCGAGCCAGAAGCGCCGGATTTCTTCAGCTGGGTCATGCGGGTGCTTGGTCATTTTCCAACTCCGCGTCGGTTTGAGCCTGTTCGGCCACCACTTCCGAGGCCATCTCGGCCGCCACGGCCGAGGCGATCATGCCATAGGGCACTTGTGGCAGGGTCTCGGCCACCGGTGTCGAGGCGCGCACGGTCATCCGATACATGCCATAGGTGGTCACAATGCCCATGGCGACCGCGATCGACCAGAGAAAGCTTGTGGGCCCGAACCAACCCATGAGGTAGCCGACCAGGATGGGCATCCCGATTGCGCCGATCCCGTTGAGGATCACCAGCCCGCCCGCGGCGGAGGCCATATCCTCATGCTCGAGGAAGTCGTTCGTGTGAGCAATCAGCAATGAATACAAAGGGTTAGCCATGCCGCCGATCAGAAATCCCGAGATCAGCAGCAGGCTGAAGGAGAAGCCCAAGACCGGCACCATCAGGGCCGAGAAGCAGCCGATACCGGTCACCGCAGTGATCAACACCCGGCGATCCATCCGGTCCGAGAGCCAGCCGAGCGGGTATTGGCACAGCAGCCCACCGAGATAGATGATCCCGATGAAGAGCGCGGTCTCTTGCGTCGAAAGCCCAATCTCGGTCGTGTAGACCGAGGACATCCCGAACATCGCGCCGAAGATCGCGCCCAGCATGAAGCAACCAAAGCAGCCGAGTGGCGAGCTTTTAAACAATTGAATCAAGGACATACGCCGGGTGGCCGCGAACATGGGCACCGGCGAGACTGAGAGGAGAATGGGCGTGATCGCGATCGAAACCGCGACCGACATGAAGATAAACAGCAAGAATCCACCGGGATCGGCGAAGTTCACCAGGGCCTGGGCGAGCACGATTCCGCCCATTTGCATGATCAGGTAGACCGAGAGTGCTTGACCCCTATTCTCGTTATCCACGCCGTCATTCAGCCAGCTCTCGGCCACCACATAGACGCCCGAGAAGCAGAAACCCGCCAGGACGCGCATCAGGAACCAGCCCACCGGATCGACCCAGGCGGCGTAGATGATGAAGGCCACCGAGATCATCGAGGCGAGCGCTGCAAACACCCGAACATGGCCCACTCGGCGCAACAGCCAGGGCGTTGCCTGGGCCCCTCCCATGAAGCCGATGAAATAGCCGGTCATGACGTAACCCATTGTGGCGGCAGAGAAATCTTCGATGCCGCCGCGCAGGCCCAAGGCCGTTGCCTGCATCCCATTGCCCAGCTGCAACAGGAACATGCCGAAGAGGAGCGCCCAGGTGTTTCTCAAGACAGCGATCATGGCGTTTCCTCTGAGCCATCGGTTTTGGCAAGCATGCATAGAAGCCGCTGGGGCCAACCGTCTGTTCGCGTCATTTGGGTCGCAAACCACGCCTTGGGCTTTGGATCTTCGCGGTCTTCCAAGATGCGGTGAGAAGCCGGATTTGGAGGGATTTTCCCGGACAAACGTCCCGAAATTCAAAGGTTAACAGATCTGGGACAAAGCCCGACAAAAGATCTGGGCTCTGCGATCTTTTGGGAAAACCTGCGAGGTCGGGGGATTTGGCCGGGGCTCGGATCGCCTTGACCCTGTGTCGCGATCTGGCAGACAGTGCGGGCTCAACCCCCCCCAATGAGGACGCCGATTGTGAGCATCGATACCGGACCGAGCGCGTGGCGCCAGACCAGCAACCAGAACCGGATGATCGAGTATCAGAGCGCCGAGGGCGCGCCAGAGGGGCCGGTCAAGCTGGCCTTCTTCGGCTCCTCGGCGTTTCGGGTGACGGCGCCTTCGGGCCTGACGGTGATGATCGATCCTTGGCGCAATTTGCCGACGGGCAAATGGGATTGGTATTTCCATGATTTCCCGGAGACGGCGGTGGATATCGGGGTCTCGACCCATGCGCATTTTGACCATGATGCGCTGCATCGGCTGGATGCTTCGGTGCTGTTGGATCGTTTGATTGGGAGCTACAGTTTCGCCGATGTCACGATCACCGGGATTGCCGATAAGCATGCGATTGATCCGAGCTATGCGACTTATGATTTCCACCGGATCAACAGCTATTTCGGCGGGCAGAACCTGAACCCGCCAGACAATGCGCGCTCGTGGGACAATTGCCTGATCTTGGTGGAGACGGGGGGTCTGAGGATCCTGCACTGGGGGGACAACCGCCACGATGCGCCGGAGGAGATTTGGGCGCGGTTGGGCCGAGTGGATATCCTGCTGATGCCGGTGGATGATTCGCAGCATGTGATGGGCAATCCGATGGTGGCCGAGGTGATCGAGCGGGTCGCGCCCCGGATCGTGGTGCCGCATCACTACTACACTTGGAACGTGGTCCAGCGGCAGAGCACGCTTTTGCCGGTCGAGGATTGGTTGTCGCTGCAAAGCCAGACGCAGGTTCGGCGGTTGGAGCGTGCCGAGACCGCCTACACGCCGGAGACGCTGCCCGAGACGCTGACCATCGACTATTTCGGCGATCACGTGGCCTTTGACGTCGCCGAGTGGCACCGGGCGAATGGGTTGGTGTTGGAGTAAGGCCAACGGCGCATGAACCGCCCCCCGCCCGGCCCCGCCGGGCCGCGACCGACCCCCCCGGGAGGTCGCGATGGCGAGGGAGCGAGAAGCCCGCCGGGTGTCGATGCTTGAGAGCGCGGTGATGGCTCGACCACCGTGATGCGACCTCCAGGTCGGTCGCGGCCCGGCTGGGCCGGGCGTGGGCTAGAAGAACTGTTGCGGCAGGAAGAGCGCGATGTCGGGGAAGGCGATCAGCAGGACCACCATCACGATCATCATCAAGACGAAGGGCAGGGCGCCTTTGGCGACATCGTTGAACCGCCCGCCTTGGGTGCGGATGCCTTGAACGACATAGAGATTGACACCAATGGGGGGCGTGATCAGGGCGGCCTCCATCAGGACGATCACCAGGATGCCGAACCAGACGGGGTCATAGCCCATGCCAACCACCAGCGGGAAGACGACCGGGACCGTGGTCAGCATCATCGACAGCGTCTCCATGAACATGCCGAGGATCAGGTAGAAGATCACCAGCGCGATCATGGTCTGCAGCGGCGACCAGCCGAGCTCTTCAATAAAGCCGATCAGCGATTGGGTGACGCCGATAAAGCCGAGGATGAAGTTGAGGAAGACAGCCGCCAGGATGATCAGCATGATCATCGCCGTGATGCGCATGGTGCTCTCGAACGCGCCCTTGAGCATTGTGACCGAGAGCGTGCCGGTCCAGATCGCAAGCAGCAGGGAGAAGAGGACGCCGACGGCGGCGGCCTCGGTCGGGGTCGCGATGCCGCCATAGATCGAGCCCATGACACCCACGATCAGCATCAGCGGCGGGATCAGGTCCGGCAGGCTGCGGATCCGATCGCCCCAAGTGACCGTTGGGCGCTCGCCGCCCCATTCCGGGCGGATGAGACAGGCGATCAGGATGATCAGGAGGAAGAGCGCCGAGAGGAGGAAGCCCGGGATGAAACCCGCGAGGAACAGCTCGGGCACCGAAGTATCCGTGATGAACCCATAAAGGATCAGGTTGATCGAGGGCGGGATCAGGATGCCAAGCGTGCCGCCCGCCGCGATCGAGCCGAGAAACAGGCTTTCATTGTATTTGCGCTTCTCGATCTCCGGATATGCGACCGTGCCGATTGTGGCCGCGGTCGCGACCGAGGAGCCCGAGGTGGCCGCGAAGATCGCGCAGGAGGCGATATTGGCATGCATCAGCCCGCCCGGCAGCCAGCTGAGCCAGCCCGCCACCGCATCGTACATGCGCTTTGCGATGCCCGCGCGCAGGATGATCTCGCCCATCAGGATGAACATCGGTATGGCGATCAGGAGGAAGTTTTTCTGCTGCTCCCACGTATTCTCGCCCATGGCGCGGATCAGGCGCCCGCGCATATAGACTTGGTCGAGGCCGAGGGAGAGCAAGCCGAGAACAGCCGCCACCGGCACCGCGGCCAGCACCAGCACCAGCAGTGCTATGATGATCGACCAGGGCGAGCCTGCTTTGAAGAATGCGATCAGGGCCTTCACTTCTTCATCTCCAAAACGCCTTTGGTCTCGGATTCGACCTCTTCCTGCACCGACATTGTGCCAGCGATCCGCTGGACCTGGCCGCTGCGCCCGGTCACCAGGCAGACCAGCGCGTAGAGGCAGACGAAGAGCGTGACGATGGTGAAGAAGGTCAGGCCCGTGACCCAGACGGTTTGCGGGAACCAGAGCGGGGTCTGCTGCGGGGTCGCGGCCTTGGACCCTTTCTCGAGCGAGCCCAGGAGCACGACCCAGGCGCGTTCGGTCAGGATGGTGACATAAAAGCCCAGAAGCGCGAGGCCGATCACGTCGAGCACCGCGCGGATTTTCGCCGGGAACAGGTTATAGAGCGCGTCGATCCGGATATGGCTGCGATGGATCAGGCAGTAGGCATAGGCCCAGGCGGTGGCCCCGGCAAAGACATAGCCCGCATATTCATCCGATCCCGGCACTCGAAAGGAGGGGATGGCGACACCAAAGAGCTCCAGCCCGCCGATTTTGCGACCGACCACTTCGATTACGATCATGATCGCGGCGAGCAGCATCGAAAGGCCGCCCAGCCAGGCAGCGATGAGCGAGAGACGCTCCAGCGCACGGTATATGCGATCGAGTAAAACCATCAGGAACGGGCCGCCAGTGCCCCGGCGGCCCGGGGTGTATTAGGGCAACGGCGCCTGGACGCCCGCGATGGCGCCCATGGTGGCATTCCACTCTTCGGCGCAGGCGCGCCCGCAGCGCTCGGCAAAGCGCTTGAGGACCGTGTTCTCGACCACATCCTTGATGATCGCGTTATCGGCGTCGTTCATCTCGACCGGGACCAGGCCACCGGTTTCACCCCAGTCGCAGGGGCCAGACGTGTTGCAGGTCGCGGCCATCGCGTCGGTGGCCTCGATCGATTCCCAGATCTCGTTCTCGACCTTGGCGGCGTTCTCGCGGATCAGCGCCTTGGTCTCGTCCGAGAGCTCATCCCAAACCTCGCCATTAAACGCCATGAAGGTGGCGGCATAGCCCAGCTTCACCCGCACGTTATGGGTGGTCACCTGGTACCACTTGGCATTGTAGGCGGGCGCGGTGCCTGTGGTGCCGCAATTGGCGACGCCTTTTTCAAGCGCAGGGACAGCTTCCGAGAAAGCGATGGTCACCGAGGACGCCCCCAGCCCCTCGATGAAATCGGCAAGCGAGGTCGAGTAGGTCCGGATCTTCTTGCCCGCGAGGCTGGCCAAATGCCCATCCTCGCCATCGCCCAGCTTGCAGTAGAGCTGTTGTGAGGGGAACGTGTAGAGCATCACAAGCTCGGCATTGTATTTGTCGCGCAGCTCGCGCTGGATCACCGGGCGATAGGCTTCGAGCGCTTTGCGATAGGTTGCAAAATCCTGGAACACACCGGCGAGGTCGATCCCCTCCAAGGGCGGGCTGTCCTGGGAGGTGTAGGTGGTGAGCGCGTGGGCTGCGTCATAGGCGCCAAGCTCAAGCTGCTTGATCACCTCATAGCCCGAGAGGCCAAGCTCGGTATAGGGTTTTGCATTGGCTGTGATCTTGCCAGAGGATGCGGCGGGCAGGACGTCATTCCACATCCGGCTTTCATGCTCTTTCCAGTTGAAGAGGTTGCCCCAGGTCCCGACAACGACGAATTCCTTTTCGTCGACATCGGCAATCGAGGGGGCGACCATCGCCAGCGTCGCGGCGATTGCCGCGCCCAAAGCCAGTTTTTTCATCGTAGTCTCTCCGTTGGTACGACGGTCGTGCGCGCCGCCTGTGGGCCAAAGATAGTCAGAAGAAACCAGGAAAGGGAACAGGGAATTGGTCCCTCGGGCCCGCTGAGGCGGGTTTACTGGGTTGGGCGCGTTGGGTTCGATCCAGCGGAGCTGTCTGGCAAGCGGCCAAAGCCGCTGGCGCGGCACAGCAGGCCAAAGCCTGCTGACTGCGGGCAAACCCGCGGCAGGCCGCCCGGCGCCTAGCTCAGAGTCTTGCGAGAGCAGTCAGGCTGGGGCCAATGCGCCCGCAAGGGCGCCAAACATAGGTGTATGCGCGGGCTTGCCCGCGCATTCCGTTTGGTTCGATCTGGTTTTGCCAAAGGTCTTTGCCATCTGGGTTTGGGTTGGTAGGTTTGATCGCCGAGCCTAAAAGGGGTCCCGCCATGACCGCACCCGATTACGACACGCTTCGATCGCTGCCCATGCACCAGATCCGCGCCCAGATCCGCTCGGGCGCTTACCGCGGCCAAACCGCGGGGTTCGCACCTGGCAATCTGCAGGCCAACCTGGTTATCCTCGGCGATGGCTATGCGCAGGATTTCCATCGCTTCTGCCTCGAGAACCCGCGGCCCTGTCCTTTGGTCGGCGTCTCAGATCGCGGGGATCCGAGGATGCGCGATCTGGGCGATATCGACATCCGCACCGATGTCCCGAGCTATAACCTCTACCGCCACGGCGCATTGACGGGCGTCGCGGAGGCGATCTCGGATCTTTGGGCGGAGGATATGATGGCCTTTGCGCTGGGCTGTTCGTTCTCGTTCGAGCGGGCGCTTGCAGCGGCTGGGATCCGCATGACCCATATCGAAGAGAACCGCACCGTGCCGATGTATGCGACCAATATCGCGCTCAAGAAAGTCGGCCCGTTCGAGGGCGGGATGGTCGTCTCGATGCGCCCGATCCCGCGTGCGCAGGTGGATCTGGCGGTCTCGGTCACCAGCGACTACCCCCATGCCCATGGCGCGCCGATCCATGTGGGCGATGGCGCGAAGATCGGCATCACCAATCTGGAGCGCCCGGATTGGGGCGAGGCGGCCCGGTTTGGCCCGGACGATGTCCCGGTCTTTTGGGCCTGTGGTGTGACCCCGCAAAATGTGCTGAGCCGAGCGGCCCCGCCGCTTTGCATCACCCATACGCCCGGTCGGATGCTTGTCACCGATCTGACCGAGGAAGAGGCGCGGATGCGAGGGGCTGAGGGCTTGGTGACCTCTTAATCCCAGCACCGCCACGCAAAACTTGATCTAGATCAAGGCGCCGAGGTCTTGTGCGTGCAACCAATGCGGCATGGATTTAACTCCGCACAGCCTGGAACCGGCGTCAGCCGCCCAGGACGAATTGCAACGTCTCTGCCTTTGCGCAGGGTCGGGCGATCTGTCTTGTGCGATTTGCGAGAGCTTTGAGCACTTGGATGTCAAGATCCATCGCATGGGTCGCGGGGATCTGATTGCTCATGAGCATGCGCATCGCTCCGCCCTTCTCATGGTGCGCTATGGCCTTTTGGCGACGACCAAGCAATTGAGCGGTCATCGCCGCCAGTTGGTGAGCCTGCGTCAACCGGGAGAGGTTTTCTGCTCGATCAATGCGTTTGATCAGAGCTTTAGAACTCTGGCCCTGGCGCCCTCGGACGTGATAATTTTGAAGCTTGAGACGCTTTCGGATGCGAAAGTGACGGATTACCTGTTCCAACTGGCCCATGCGGAGCTTTTGAACCTGAGCAGCCGGACCGTGCTGCTGGGCCGGATGACCGCGGCGGAGCGGGTCTTGAGCTTTCTCAATGAACTGGTCGAGCATCAGGGCGAGACCAG
>JBCDAS010000037.1:0-19243 GCA_039185235.1 Pseudomonadota bacterium | reverse complement strand
GGCGCCCAGCTTGCGGCAGAACTCCAACCCCTCCGCCGCCTCGGTCGTGAAGACCCGGAGACCCCGGGCCGCGCCGAGCTGAACACAGGTGGAGCCGATCCCGCCGCCCCCGCCATGGACCAGGAAGAGCCGGCCCTCAGGCACATGCTGGAGGTGGAAGACATTGGACCAGACGGTGAAGAAGGTCTCGCAAAGACCCGCCGCATCCTCCTCGCTGACGCCTTCGGGGATCGCCAGGCAGTGATCGGCTTTGACGACCACAAGCTCGGCATAGGCGCCGCCATTGGTCAGCCCGCAAAGCTTGTCGCCGACCGACCAGCGGGTCACGCCTGGGCCGAGAGCAACCACCTCGCCCGACATCTCCAACCCAAGGATCGGCGAGGCACCTTTTGGCGCCGGATAATGCCCGCGCCGTTGCACCAAGTCAGGCCCGTTCACGCCGCAAGCTGCCACGCGGACCAGAACTTCGCCGGGACCTGCCTTAGGCGCTTCGACCTCGCCTGAGACCAAAACCTCCGGCCCGCCGGGCGTGTCGTTTTCCGCTCCCATCAGAATTGCGCGCATCACGATGCCCCTTCTTGCCTGCTCGGTCTGGGTCTATCGTTGCGGACCGATCGGCGCAATTTCAAAAGCCTGCGGGTGATCTGGCGCTCAGACATCACCCAATAACAGGCCAAAGCGCCATCGGACCAGTCCCGGCCATCAGGCGCCTTCGACCAATCGCAAGCTAGCGAGCCCGTCCGGTGCATAAACACCTGATAAACGTGCGAAACTTAACGAGGTTTGTTGCCAGGTATCCGCTATGTTAAAGAGTTTCGAGCCTGGAGTAAGCCCAGAGTAGTCGGAGGACTTCAGGACAGCATCGAATGAGGAACCAATTGAAAGTTCGCCGACTTCTAGCTGCTGCAGCCCTCGCTTTCGCGACGCTCGGAACCTCTGCTCAAGCCGCTCTGCTAGGAGAAACCGTCGGGATCGATTTCATCTTTGGCGCTGACGAGAACGCCATTTTCCCGATCAATGGCTCAGGAAACTTTGTGGTTAGCGCTGGCCCTGAGACCCTTCTAGCTAGCCAGTTTGAGATCGACATCTCTGCCACCAGCATCGTAGTGACCAATGTCAGTACTTTTAACTTCAGCTTTCGAGAGAGCTTCTTCGGGTTTCGCATCCGCGATGTAAATGGCGCCTTCCCCGACTTCACGGCCGCCGCACTGAGCTCCGCGAGCGGTCTATTCATCCCCCAGGTCACGTTCGATGCTGACAACATCTACGTTAATATTGTGCAAGTCGGTCTCGCATTAGCGGGCGGCGAGGCTGTGATCAACTTCAGCCTCGCGTCAGTCACGGCGGTCCCATTGCCGGCAGGATTGCCGCTTCTGTTAGGCGGGCTCGCGGTTCTGGGCCTAGCACGGGCGGGCCGGGCGACACCTGCTCAGGGTTGATCGACGCCGCTGTGGCGTGGGGGTCTCGCGCGCTGGCGCTTGGCCGTGTATTCCTCGTCAGCGGATGCACCTGTTTCGCGGCTTTCTCTGCCGGTTGATGCGAGGCCTCGTGAAAGCCTTCGAGGGGCTTTCCTAGCGCGTCGATTAAACGCTTCAAAAGCATCTCGGCTTCACGAACCCCGCCGCACTCGGATCGAGCGGATCTGCCTGGGGCAAGGCCGCCGCTTTGCCCTCTGGTTAAAGGAGCGCGACCGGGATCTGGATCTCCGATCCATGGTCGACAGAAACATCGCGCTGACCCGTGGCACCGATTATTCAAACGCGTTCTTCGCCCGCAAACACCGCCTCGATCAAGTGCAACGCCTCGGCGGTCTGCGTCGCTCCCAGATCCAGTGCCTGGGAGGCGTTGCGGCCCTCTCGATGCGCAGAAGACGCCTGCGAGCATGACATTGCGGCGAGCCCATTTGTGAGCTTTTCACTTGCCTTGGCCGCGCGCGCTGGTCTATCGCCCGAAAAAACCTCGTGCAATTTCTAAGGGGGGGGGGCAGATGCGAATTGGCTTTATGACAGCGCTTGCGCTGGCCGCAGGGATCGCCAGCGCCGAGGATACCGCGCTGAGCGGCGATCAGATCAAAGCGATGCTCACCGATCAGAAAGTGCTGGGCGAGGGCACGACCCAGGTCTTCTATGCCTCGGGCCGGACGCTCTACAATGACGGCCATGACAGCTGGGGCTATTGGGAGGTGCGCGGCGACCAATACTGCTCGACCTGGCCGCCGCAAAACGGCTGGGCCTGTTACGACATGTTCACCCGACAGACGGACACTCGGCTCGAGATTGTGTTTATCGGCGAGAGTGGGAAGGAATATCCAACCTGGCTCGCCCCGAAAGAGAGCCAATGATCCTTCCAAAAATCTCGCCCATGCCGAAATATCTGGTGCGCGAGTATCAAAGCTGGAAGCAAGGGCCGTTTGTGGAACGTGAGGCCTGGTATGCGCGCCTGGCCGATAAAGGACAGAGCCCGCGGGCCATGCTGGTCTCGTGCTGCGACAGCCGGGTCGATGCGGTCGGCATGTTTGGGGCGGAGCCGGGGGATCTCTTTGTTGTGCGCAATGTCGCGAACCTGGTGCCGCCCTACCACCCGGACCACCAGCATCACGGCACCTCCGCTGCGGTCGAATACGCGGTCAATGTGCTGCAAGTCGCCCATATCGTGGTGGTCGGGCATTCCAATTGCGGCGGGGTGAAAGCCTGCCATGCGATGTGCACCGGCCAAGCGCCAGAATTGGAAGAGACCAGCAGCTTCATCGGGCGCTGGATGGACATCCTGCGCGAGACGACCGAGCGGGTGGTTGCCGAGGGTCTGGAAGGCCCCGAGCTGTCGCGCAGACTGGAGCAGGAAGCGGTGCTGACCTCGATCCAGAACCTCAACACGTTCCCCTTTGTGCGCGAGGCCATGGCGGCGGGCAGGCTTAGCCTTCATGCGGGTTGGATCGACATCGCCTCGGGCGTCCTGCACACAGCGGATGCGGATGGCCGTTTCACCCCAGTCAGCTGACGCGTCGCGGCCATGGCCTCCGGCACGCAGCCAAGAGAGAACAGACACGTAGATCCGATGCGCTGGAGACAGGATCTGGGCCTCTGGTCCGGAGGTTGGGATCTGCACTGAGGCATTGCGGCACGGCAACTGCGTCGGGGGAGTAAGACCGTGCCAATGCGCAGACCAGTCCAGAGGGCGGTTTTGCATAGAAAAGCCTGATCCTGGCCGATGAACGCAATCTCAGTGCGTGAAACGGGTACATAGATCAGCGAGCACATCTTATCAGTGTTATTGCAGCTATTCGGCGCATATGTCGGAGTGGGTATTCGTCTTTACTTGAAATGAAAAGCAGCTCGACAGGCTCGTTCACTAAGTACAACCCTAAAAGTAACTTGCCTTGCAGCGATCTAGACCAAAGTTAACAAAGGTTAATGCGGGATGGATCATCTTACTATCAGGGAGATACTACAATGATCGGGAAAGTGTTCACTACGGCGAGTTTTATCTGTTGGGCCAGTTTTGCAACGGCTGTGACGATCCATGACGAGACGGTCGATGGGGATCTTTCGAATGATCCGAATGCGCCAACCTCTCTGGCATTCGGTGTCGGCGATAACACCGTGATCGGAGATGTCTCGGTCGATGCAGATTATATCACGTTTGAGATCCTAAGCGGGCAGGCTCTGGATGCCATCCGGTTGGTGAGCTTCACGACCAACCAGCTCGACAATGCGGGTGTTGCCTTTGGATTGCTCGACGATGGTGCCACCAGCGTGGTTCCAAGCGGTACGACCATCAACGACTTTCTGGGCGGCGCGCTCTTTGGTGCAGCGGATGTCGGAACGGATCTTCTCACGCCATTCTCCAGCGCGTCAGCCGGAGGCACGGGATTTGCGCGTCCGGTCGGTCCGGGCACCTACACATTCCTGATCCAAGAGACGGCGGCGACCGAGGACCAGTACCAGCTGACCTTTGTCGTCTCGGGATCAGCAACAGCAATCCCACTACCACCAGCGGGCCTGGCGCTGCTGGCTGGACTGGCCGGATTTGCAGCTCTGCGCCGGCGCCCTGGAGGAGACGCATCGGCTGCGCCGCGAACGGAGCCCACCAAGCTCTAGCCACCAAACCGAGCGGTCCAAGACTGGGCTGAGATCTAGCGCGCTTCGAGTTTGGATCTCAGCACAGTGATGCAAAGCGAAGCATGCCGAGCGATCGCCGCTTGCAACAAGACTTTCCATCTCCGCGACACTTCAAGCGGTCGCGCTTTGGTTGCCGAGCTGTCACCGCTCACCAAAGTATAAATTCTGGTCGGTTGCATTGGTCTCGCGATTCTGAGCGATTGGATCGGAATGTCCTGGTTCATGCACCGCTTGGCGAAACATGGGTGTTCCTAATGACAGATACGAGCGGCGGCGCTCATTCGCCATCGTCTCGGTGGCTGGGGTGCCTCTGGGCTCGATCATCGGCCCAGTTTCCCAAGGCCGTTTTTAAGGGCAACCTCAGAAGACCAGGTAGTTTGGCGCTCCAGAAAGCTCATTTCTGAAAGGTATCGCTCTGATGGGCGCTACGCTTTTGATCACCCAGATCGACGTCACGCATCGCGACAAGGAAGCTTAGACCACACCAGTCGGAGAATGGATTTCAAGCAAACTCCGCTCTCATTCAGCGCAGCAAACCAGTTGCGACCTCTGGGCTGTCAATTCCGGCGCGACAAGGGGCCAGGTGCCGGAGCAAAACTTGGCCACTTGTGGGATGTGAGCGCCGCGCCTTGGCAGGTGTGCGCCCCACATAGCTGGCGCGTGCCAAAGCTTGGAGCTTGGTTTTGGAGAAGGAGAGCTGCCGTGCCTTCATCTCTTCCACATCGATCCGGCACCACACGGCATGAGCATGGCGCCGGATTTCTCCATCAGCACCACGCTTCTCATGAAAGACAATCGCTCGGGGTTGGCCATCCAGGCCGAGTGCTTTCTCTGCACGATCTACGGCATCTTCGAAAGCCGCGGGGTCGACTTTGGCATCTTTTGGCGGTTTGAGGCTCAGAGAGAAAAGGTGCTGTCTGCATTTCGTGCCCTGGCTGATGGCGTAGCTCTCCTGAAACGCCCCGCGTAGATCATCGGCTACGAAGCCTCGCATATCATGGACAACCACGCGTTGGTTCTCTGGCTTCATCAAGTGCTTTGCCAGATCGTAAGCGCCACCCCGTTGGTTGCCGACCAAGATCACGAACGATCATCCGCTTCCAACCGGGTTATGTCAGTCGATCCTGGCGGCGGGAGCGGTTTTAACCCCAAGGCTTTCACCAGATCTGCCCGCATCGCCGCGACATCCTCAATTGCCCCGCGCAGTTCTTTACGCATGTCATCATCCACAACGACCCGACCTTCTTCGATGGCGAGCGGGATGCGATGGAAGCGGTTTGCCAGAGGCGCCGAGCCCAAAGCACGCAACACACGCGCCAGGGCCTGATGATCCTTCACTGGAAACTTGCCGCGTGTTCTTCGAGGCATCGCGGATTTGCGAAGGGCGCACTCCTTCATGAAGCTGCTGAGAGATGTACCCGCAGAGCGGCGCTCAAGCTCCGCGCGTTCGGCGTCGGTCACCCGAACAGAGATAGGTGACGGGCGTTTGCGCTTTGGTTTCTTGGCTTGCTTTGAACGATTTTCAGCGCTGGACCGGTTAAAGAGATCACTCAGATGGCTCATGGGGACGGCTCCCCAACATCCAGATCAACGTGTTTTAGCTGCTCCGACCAATCTTCAAAAACCTCTAAAACCGGTTCTAGGTTGATTTGCTCTGGCCCGCCAGTCTCCGTCGAGATCAAACCGCGTTTGATCGGTCCAGGATCAGTTTCAGGCCAGCCGCGCCGAACAGAAAGGCAAAGAGCCCTTCGATCCAGCGGCGCGCGGCGCGATAGGCGAACATCACCCGCTCGGTCGAGAAGATCACAGCATAGGCGAGGTAGAGGATCAGACCGATGGTGGTGCAGACCGCGACGATCACGGGCACTTCGCCAGCCTCACTGCCCGGCCGAATGCCAAGGGCGATCACGGCGGCCCAGGCGAGCAGTGCCTTTGGGTTGGTGAGGTTCAACAGTAAACCTCGGCCAAAGATGTGGCTCCAGCTTTGGTCTTCGGCGCCGGTCATTGCGAGCGTGTTGTTGCTCAAAGCTGCCTTCGCCGATTGCCAGGCGAGGAAGAGGAGATAGGCGCCCCCAAGCAGTCGCAGGGCGAGCATTCCAGGTGCCCAATGAAGCAGGACCGCGCCAAACCCCGCGGCGGCGATTGCGCCCCAAAACGCCAGGCCAAAGGTCAGACCAAACGCCAGCGCGAGGCCAGCGCGTCGCCCTCGCAGCATCGAAGTGCCAGCGACGGCAAGGGTGGCGGGCCCCGGAGAGCCTGCAGCGATCAGAAAGGCCAATGACGGCGCGATAAGATAGGCGAGATCGTTCAAGCGACGCCCTCGCCAAAGGTCTCACGGCGGGCGCGATCCATGATCTCGCGCATCCGGCGGATCGCGCTGTCGAGGCCAGAGAAGATCGCCTCGCCCACAAGGAAATGGCCGATATTGAGCTCCATCACTTCGGGAAACGCGGCGACGGGGGCGACCGTGTCATAGGTCAGACCGTGGCCTGCATGGACTTCCAGCCCGAGCGAATGGGCAAAGGACGACATCTCGCGCAGGCGTTCGAGTTCCTGATCGCGCGCGTCGAACCGGCCTTCGGCATGCGCGTCGCAATAGGCCCCTGTATGGAGCTCGATCACTGGGGCGCCGATCCGGGCTGCAGCTTCGATCTGGCGCCGATCGGCTGCGATAAAGATCGAGACGCGGCAGCCAGCATCGCGCAAGGGCGCGATGAAATGCGCGAGGCGGTTTTCTTCTCTGGCAACCTCCAGCCCGCCTTCGGTCGTGCGTTCCTCGCGCCTCTCCGGCACGATGCAGACGGCATGGGGTTTGTGGCGCAGAGCGATCGCCTGCATTTCCTCGGTCGCGGCCATTTCGAAGTTGAGCGGCAGGCTCAAGGCCTCCATCAAACGGCCGATATCGTCATCCGTAATGTGGCGACGGTCTTCGCGCAGATGGGCCGTGATGCCATCGGCGCCCGCCTGCTCGGCCAGTTTGGCGGCGCGCACTGGATCGGGCACGGCGCCGCCGCGCGCGTTTCGGATGGTGGCGACATGGTCGATATTCACGCCAAGGCGCAGTTTGCCCAAAGGGTGTGTCGCTCTCTCAAAGGTCTCAGGCATTGTCGCCCTCCCTGCCATCGCGGATGATGTAGTCGTCCAATTCGCGGTCTTGCGCGGCTTTGCGGGCGGCTTGGACCCGCTCCAATCGCCGACGCCTGCGCTTTTGATAGGCTGCCACGATTGGGCCGATCAACCAATAGAAGACAAGGCCGCAGAGAAGACCGGTGGGGATGCCGCCGACGAGATAGGGCAGGAAAACCTCGTAGAAGAAGTCGATAAGACCATCAGAGAAGGATTGCTCATAGCCAAACAGCTTCTTGACGTTGATCCAGAGCGCTTTGAACGCCTCGGAGAAGGAATCCATTACCGCATCGAACCCAGAATCAGCGCTGTTGATGCCCAAGATCCAACGTCCAGTGGAGAGGGATGCGGCGGAGATCAGGGGGAAGCTGATCGGATTGCCGACGATTGTGCCAAAAAGCGAGGCGAGGAGATTGCCCCGAAACAGCCAAGCAAACCCGGCGGCGACAAAGAAGTGGAAGCCAAAGAAGGGCGAGAACGAGGCAAAGGCGCCGCATGCAAATCCCAAGGCGATCCGGTGGGGACTGTCGGGCAGACGCTTCATGCGCTTGCCGATATAGTTCATGCCGCGTGTGAACCCTTTACGCGGTGCCACGAGTTCCCGCATTCGGGCCCAGAAGCCAGGTTTTTCGCGGCGTTTTAGGATCATCTCGCGGTTTGGTCTCTCATCTCGTTGCCTTGGATGGCGTTTCTTAGTGGCGCCGCGCTGGCAGGGTTCCTAGCGGTAGCCGCGGTTGGGTGCCAGTCATATCGTCTAAGGTGTTCTCGGGCGCGGTAATTTCACGTTCGACCGAGTTCACGAAATCCTGGGCCTTTAGCGAGGCGATGATATCGCTTAAGTGTTTCACATCTCTAACCTCCAACTCGATCGCCATGGCGAAGAAGTCGGGCTTGCGGTTGGTGATGACGATATTGTCGATATTGGCCTGCGCCTCGCCGACCAAGGTGCACACTGCACCGAGCGCGCCGGGTTGATTGGCGAGGGTGACACTGATCCGGGCAAGATTGCTGGCAGTTGCATTTGCCTCGGGGTCCCAAGTCAGGTCGTGCCAGCGCTCCAAATCATCCTCGAACTCAGCCAAGAGTGGGCAGGAGATGGCGTGGATGACAATCTGCCCGCGCCGGGTCAGCCCGATGATCCGATCGCCTGGGATCGGCCAACAAGTCGTGCAGGTGCGGATCGCGTCGCCCCGTTTGACACCGCGCACTTTGACCTCGGGGATGGCCGCGTCTGCGAGGGCAACCGCGCCTTGCTGGGTCGGGTAGACCGCCTCGGTGATCTGGCGCGAGGTGATGCGTCCCTCGGCCAGCATGACCAAGAGCTCATCGGTGGTTGCGATGCTGAGGCGGCTGGCGGCGGTGTTGAGGGTCTTCTCGCCCGCATCCTTGCCGATCCTAGCGAAACTTTGGGTGACCAGATCGCGACCAAGGGTGATCCGTTCGGCCCGGACGCGGTCGCGCAGGCTGCGCCGGATCGCAGCTTTTGCGCGCCCGGTGATTGCCATGTCTTCCCAACTGGGCGATGGGCGCTGACCTTCGGCCAGCACAATCTCCACCTGTTGGCCGTTGCGCAGCCGGGTCCATAGCGGCACGCGCCGCCCATCAATGATGGCCGCGACGCAGCGCTCGCCGACGCGGGTGTGGATTGCATAGGCGAAATCGATCGTTGTGGCGCCACGTGGGAGGCCGATCACATCGCCTTTAGGTGTGAAACAGAAGACTTGATCGGTGAACATGTCGAGTTTGACATGCTCGAGGAAATCTTCTGGCTCGTCACCCTTCTCGAGCCGTTCTACCAAGGCGCGGAGCCAGTGATAGGGATCGACCGCGAAGGGGTTCTCGACCCGGGCACCGTCCTTATAGGCCCAATGGGCGGCGACACCTGTTTCGGCTACTGCGTGCATGCTTGCAGTGCGGATCTGCATCTCGATCCGCATGCCCGTCGTTTCACCTTTGCGGGTCCCATAAACAGTGGTGTGGATCGAGCGGTAGCCGTTGGCTTTTGGGCTCGAGACATAGTCTTTGAACCGCCCAGGCACCGCGCGCCAGTGGCGATGGATCACGCCGAGCGTGCGGTAACAGTCATCTTCGCTGCGGCAGACCAGACGAAATGCGTAGATGTCCGAGAGCTGCGAGAAGGTGGTTTGCTTCTCCTCCATCTTGCGCCAGATCGAGTATGGTTTTTTCTCCCGCCCGATCACCTCGGCAATGATGCCGGAGTTGAGCAGGATCTCTTTGATCTCGGCCGTGATGGTCGGGATCATATCACCCTTCTCGGCCCGGAGTTTGAGGAAGCGGCGCATGATCGAGGTGCGGGCATCGGGTTGCAGCACGTCGAAGCAAAGGTCTTCGAGCTGCTCGCGGATCTGCTGCATGCCCATGCGACCGGCAAGGGGTGCGTAGATCTCCATGGTCTCCTTGGCGATCCGCTCCCGCTTCTCGGGCTTCAGGTTGCCAATAGTGCGCATGTTGTGGAGCCGGTCGGCAAGCTTCACCAGGATGACCCTTACATCGCGGGCGACCGCGAGCAGGAGCTTGCGGAAGTTCTCGGCCTGCGCGGTGTCCTGGCTGGTGAGCTCGAGCTTGGTGAGTTTGGTGACGCCATCGACCAGTTGCGAGATCTCTTCACCAAAAAGCCGCGCGATCTCCTCATGGGTCGCTTCGGTGTCTTCCACTGTGTCGTGCAGTAGGGCGGTCACGATCGAGGCATCATCCAGATGCAGATCGGTGAGGATCGAGGCCACCTCCAGCGGATGCCCGAAGTAAGGCTCGCCATTCGCACGGCGTTGATGCGCATGGGCCTTGGCGCCGAACACATAGGCCCGGTTCAGCAGCGAGTCGTCGGTATTTGGGTTGTAGTCCCGCACCCGCTCGACAAGTTCGAACTGACGGATCACGGGACGGGCCTCCTCCGCCCTCTGGCGAAAGAGGGCGCTCTCGTTACTTCCCCTGTTCGGCCATCAGGGCGCGGAGCAGTTTCTCCTCGTCGAGGTCGTCGACGATCGGAGGGCGCTGATCTTCCACACCGCCACCCATCAGAAGGGCCATGTTGTCCTCTTCCGGCTCATCGACCTCGATATGCTGCTGGTGGCTCTCAATCGCCTCTTCCATGAGCGTATCGGGTACCAGCGTTTGGTCGGCGATCTCGCGCAATGCCACGACCGGGTTCTTGTCATTGTCGCGGTCGATTGTGATCGGTGCACCCGAAGAAAGCGTGCGGGCGCGGTGAGCCGCCATCATCACGAGGTCAAACCGGTTTGGGACCTTATCGACGCAATCTTCAACGGTAACGCGGGCCATAGGCGCAGCTCCAATCAAGGTTGTTGGCGAAGACCGCGACACATAGGCCGGTAAGGCGGTCAATGCAAGGGCTTATTCTTCAATTGGCTCAAGCTGTTGGAGATCGGCCTCAGGCAGTGCTGCAACCATTTCGCTCACGGTTTGGTCGGTGAGGGGATGGCGCCAATCGGGTGCGATCTCGGCCAGCGGAAGCAGGACGAAGGCGCGTTCCTGCATCCTGGGATGCGGCAGGATGAGATGCGGCGGCGTGACAGTTTGTGCGCGACCCTTGTCGAGTGCCATCCACTCCGCGCAAGTGTCTCGATCTGGAAGGATGGTCTGGCCCAGGAAAAGCAGATCAAGATCGCAGACCCTTGGCGCCCAACGCCATTGCCTGGCGCGGCCAAGCGTCTCCTCAGTCGCGTGAAGCAGCTCCAATATACCTTCTGCCGGGATCTCGGCGGTAAAGAGTGCTGCGCCATTGACAAAGTCGGGGCCCGAGCCAGGTGGATAAGCAGGGCTGCGATACCAGCGCGACCTGCTTTGGTAACGAATTGATGAGTTTTCACTAAGTTGACTCAACGCTTGATTGAGTGTTTCCATCGGAAGTACCTCTCCCATAGGGAGATTGGCACCAAAAGCGACTGCGAATACCGTCATGGAAGCTTCATTTTCGAGTTGGAATTCGTCGACTAGGGTCCTATAGAGACCGCGGAATGGGAGCAACACGACTCTATCGTTACTCGAACGGATTACCTGCATAGCGACAGAGCAAATTCTGAGGCCACAAATGTTTTATCGGGACGAACGGCTCGCGCTGTTCATAGACGGATCCAACCTATACGCGGCGACCAAAGCGCTTGGATTCGATATCGACTACAAGCTGCTGCGATCGGAGTTCATGCGCCGTGGGAAGATGGTCCGGGCGTTCTACTACACGGCGTTGATCGAGAATGAGGAATACTCGCCGATCCGCCCGCTGGTCGATTGGCTGGACTATAATGGGTTCACGCTGGTGACAAAGCCTGCCAAGGAGTTCACGGACTCGACCGGCCGGCGCAAGGTCAAAGGCAATATGGATATCGAGCTCTGCGTCGATGCCATGGAGATGGCCGATCACGTTGAGCATATCGTGCTGTTCTCGGGCGATGGTGACTTCCGGTCGCTCGTGGCCGCAGTCCAGCGCAAAGGTGTCCGGGTCTCGGTCGTATCGACGATCCGCTCGTCACCGCCAATGATCGCGGATGATCTGCGCCGCCAGGCGGATAACTTCATCGAGCTCGAAGATCTCAAAGACGTCATTGGCCGGCCGCCGCGTCCGCAGTCGACGATGTCTGCTGAAGAGTATGAATCTGGCGAGGATGCCGACATCTGACCGGGTAGCGGCCGAAGCCCCGAAAGACTGCGATGTTTGTGCGAGGCTGGTGGCCTATCGGGCAGATAACGCAGACGCCCATCCGGATTGGTTCAACGGAGCTGTGCCGAGTTTCGGCGACCCAGAGGCCGATCTGCTGATCGTTGGCCTTGCCCCCGGGGTTACCGGAGCCAACCGGACGGGTCGGCCTTTCACCGGAGACTGGGCTGGAGATCTTCTCTACCCAACCCTGGATAAATTTGGCCTCTCGCGGGGTGTGTTTGCTGCGCGCCCCGATGACGGGTTGGAACTGGTTAGATGCATGATCACGAATGCCGTGCGCTGTGTGCCTCCGCAGAACAAGCCTGTGGGGGCAGAGGTGAACGCCTGTCGGCCTTTCCTAAAGGCACGCATCGCGCAATTGCCGCGGCTGACACAGATCATCACGCTGGGCAAGATCGCGCATGACTCGACCGTGCGCGCCCTGGGAGGCCGGGTCGCCGTGCATCCCTTTGGTCACGGCGCTGTGAGCGAGATCGGCGGGCTTACGCTGCGTGCCAGTTATCACTGTTCGCGGTATAATACGAATACGGGTCGTCTGACGCCGGATATGTTCGAAGCCGTGTTCGCAGGCGCGCGGGCAGCCATGCCGCGATAAAGCGAACCAAACGGAATGCGCGGGCAAGCCCGCGCATGCACCTATGTTTGGCGCCCTACCGGGGCGCGTTGGCCTCAGTCGGACTGCTCTCGCACTACTCTGAGCTAGGCGCCTGGCGTCCCTGCCCATGCTCTTGCATGGGTGGCGGGCATTGCCCGCCATAGGCCCGCCAGGGCCCAGGGACGCTTGCGCGGTGGTTTGGCTACTTGGTCCCAAACAGCCGGTCGCCCGCATCGCCAAGGCCGGGGACGATGTACCCCTTCTCGTTCAGCCGCTCATCCATCGCACAGGTATAGACCGGGACGTCTGGGTGCTGTTCATGAAACACAGCTACCCCTTCCGGCGCGGAAACCAGCGCGAGGAAGCGCACGTCCTGGCTTCCCTGTTCCTTCACCTCTTTGACGGCGGCGGCGGCGGAGCCTCCGGTCGCCAGCATCGGGTCAACAATCACGACCGTCCGGTGCCGCATGTCGTCGGGCAGTTTGTTGTAATAGGCGACGGGCTTCAGCGTTTCGGGATCGCGGTAGAGGCCGATATGGCCAACCCTTGCGGAGGGCACGAGGTCGAGAAGCCCTTGCAACAGGCCATCACCGGCCCGCAAGACCGAGACAAAGCAAAGTTTCTTGCCCGCGAGTTTCCGCGCAATCATCGGGGCCACGGGTGTCTCGATCGCCACCTCCTCCAACTCCAGATCGCGCAGCACTTCATAGGCTGAGAGCATCGAGATCTCGCGCAGCAGGCGCCGGAATACCGCCGTTGGCGTCTCACGATCGCGCATCAAGGTCAGTTTATGCTCGATCAGCGGATGGTCGATGGTCACGAGTTTAGACATCTGGGGCCTCGCAGAGTGTTCACCTCTGCCTACACGAAGGCTCGGCTCTGGTCAGCCCCGTTCCTGCGGCATAGGCTCGATGATGACTTGCGGGGAGGTGCAAATGGATCTGGTTCTCAAAGGTGCGCGCGTGATCGACCCGGCGAATGGGCTGGATCAGGAATGTGATCTTGGATTTGCCGAGGGGCGGGTGGCCGAGATTGGTTCGGAGCTACGCGGCACGGAGGAGCGGGATCTGCGCGGACAGATCGTCTGCCCCGGGCTCATCGATCTTCATACCCATGTCTACTGGGGCGGCACGTCGCTCGGCATCGATGCGGAGGCTTTTTGCCGGACTTGTGGTGTCACAACGGCGGTGGATACCGGCTCGGCCGGTCCTGCGAATTTTGCTGGTTTTCGCAGCCATGTGATTGACCGGTCCGAGGTGCGGATCTTGGCGTTCCTGCATGTCTCCTTCGCGGGTGTCTTCGGCTTTGGCAAGGAAGTCCATGTGGGTGAAAGCGAGGATATCCGCATGATGGCACCCCGGGCCGCGCGACAGGTCGCAGAGGAGAACCGGGATGTGATCGTCGGCATCAAGGTTCGCCTGGGCCGCCATGCCTCGGGCGATCAAGGCATCGCGCCGCTTGCCTTCGCGATGGATGTGGCGGAGGAGACCGGCCTGCCCGTTATGGCTCATATCGATGAGCCGCCGCCGAGTTACGGCGAGTTGGTCGACCGGCTTCGCCCAGGTGATATCCTCACCCATGCCTTCCGGCCTTTCCCGAACAGTCCGGTCCAGGGTCAAGGCCGGATCCGTGAAGAAGTTCTCGCCGCGCGTCAACGCGGGGTCCTGTTCGATATCGGGCACGGCATGGGTTCGTTCTCATTCAAGACAGCTCGGGCGCTTTTGGCGCAAGGATTCCAACCCGATACGATCAGTTCCGATATTCATGAATACTGCATCAATGGCCCTGCTTACGATCAGACGGTCACGATGTCGAAGTTTCTGTGCATGGGGATGGAGATCGGAGAGGTGATTGGCGCCTCGACCGAGGCCGCGGCGCGGGCCCTCAGGCGACCGGAACTTGGCCACCTGGGACCAGGGGCTGTTGGCGATGCGACTGTGCTTCGGATCGATCGGGGCAGGTTCGACTATGAGGATGTCGAGGGTGAGAGGCTGATCGGCGATCGCCGGATCTTTAGCACAGGTGTCGTCATAGGCGGCAAATGGTGGTGGCCGCGAGAGGTCTGAGGGCTTGCGCTGCCACGCCGGGCGTTGCACCGTGCAGCCCACAATCCCGGGGGTTAATCCATGCTTTTGAAGAACAAGATCGCGATCGTGACTGGGGCCGCGGGCGGGTTGGGCCGTGCCTGTGCCGAGGCGTTTCTACGCGAGGGCGCGAGGATCATCATATCTGATGTCGCCGATGAGAAGGGTGCCGCGACAGCGGAAGCATTAGGCTCCGACTGCACCTATCTGCACTGCGACGTGACCCGGAAGGCAGATGTCCAGGCCCTCGTCGATGCGGCTGTTTCAACCCATGGTCGCTTGGACATTGCCGTCGCCAATGCCGGCATGGTCCATGCTTGCGATCCGCTGGAGCTGGAAGAAGCAGACTATGAGCGGGTGATGGCGGTAAATATGAAAGGTGTGCTTTTTACAGGTCAACTCGCCGCCCGCCAGATGCGCGATCAAGAGCCCGATGCCCATGGTCAGCGTGGCGCAATCATCAACATGTCATCCTGCCAGGATTCGATCGTAATCCCTGAGATCGCGCCTTACGTGATCTCGAAGGGCGGCATCCGGCAATGGACGAAAGCTCTGGGCATCCGGCTTTCCACCGAAGGGGTGCGGGTGAATGCGATCGGGCCGGGCTCGATTGCAACCGAGATGTTTGCCTCGATCGCCTCGAACCCAGAGAAGATGAAGACGATCATGTCCCGCACGCCCATGGGCCGCCCGGGCGAGCCGATCGAGATCGGCAATGTCGCGGTTTTCTTGGCTTCCCATCTATCGTCCTACATGACCGGAGAGACGATCTATGCCGATGGGGGACGTCTGGGACTGAACTACACAGTCCCCGTGAGCGACTGAGTTGCAGAAGACCAACGGGCAGGACCTTTTATGCTCAATGCACCGACAGACCAGGATCTTGCCCGGATTGCTTCGACCATTGGGGAGAAGAACTTGGTGCAGGGCCAGGCTCTCGAGCCCTATCTGTTGGAGCCGCGGGATCAGTGGCAGGGCACGGCAGCGGCGGTTGCAAAGCCGGGATCGACCGAGGAGGTCTCGCATCTTCTTGCGTTCTGCTCGGATCGCCGGATTGCGGTGGTTCCGATCTCTGGCGGGACTGGGCTCGTTGGGGGGCAGACGATGCCAGATGGGCCGCTGCCATTGCTTCTCTCCTTGGAGCGCATGAACCAGATCAGGGCTGTCTTGCCCGATGATGGCGCGATCATTGCTGAAGCGGGATGTATTCTCGCCGATATCAAACAGGCCGCCGATGAGGTGAACCGCCTCTTCCCGCTGTCGCTCGCATCTGAGGGCACCTGCCGGATTGGTGGGAACCTCGCAACCAATGCGGGCGGTGTGCAAGTGCTGCGCTATGGCAACGCACGCGATCTGGTCCTGGATGTCGAAGCGGTCCTGGCCGATGGCACCGTGATGGATGGCACGCGGACCTTGCGCAAAGACAATATGGGCCTGGATCTCCGAAACTTGCTGATCGGCTCCGAAGGTGCGCTGGGAGTGATTACGGCGGCATCGTTGAAGCTCTATCCGAAACCTGGCGAGACGATCACTGCGATGCTTGCCGTGCCGAACCCGCATTCAGGCCTCAAGTTGCTGCACGCCATGAAAGACCGGCTGGGCGATGAGATCACGGCGTTTGAGCTGATCAACAAATGCGGGTTGGATTTTCTGCATCGCTTCCACGAGGGTTTCTCGGATCCTTTACCGGGAGATCCAGTTTGGCGGGTCTTGATCGAGGTTATCGGGCCCAAAGGTGGTGGCCTGGCCGAGCTTTTCGAAGCTGCCATGGCAGATGTCTTCGAAGAGGGTCTTGCCACCGATGGTGTGGTCGCCAGTTCCGAGGCGCAGCGCCAAGCGCTTTGGTGGGTGCGAGAGACGATCCCCGAGGCCAATCGCAAAGTGGGGGCGATCGTGTCGACCGATATCTCGCTACCGATGTCCTCGCTCTCGCAATTCATCGAAGCCGGCTATCAGGAGATCGCGGCGATCGATCAGTCTCTGGTGGTGAACTGTTTTGGGCATGTGGGCGATGGAAATTTGCATTACAATGTGTTCCCGGCCCGTGGCCGTAGTCGTGGCGACTATGATAATTTGCGGGGCGAGGTGAAGCAGCGCATCCACGATTTGGTGCATGAGATGAATGGATCTGTTTCGGCCGAACATGGGGTGGGCCGACTGAAAATCGATGATTTGGCCAAGTATGGCGATCCGGGCCGTTTGGCGGCGATGCGGGCGATCAAGCGGGCGCTCGATCCGGTTGGGATCCTCAATCCTGGGGCGGTCATTCCGATCTGAGGCGGCGGGGCAAGTGGGGTTAAGCAGAATGAGGGTTTTGGCGCGCGTTTTGGGATTGCTTCTCCCTGGCTTGATCATTTCGGCCTGTACGCCCGCGGCAAAGGCGCCCGATCTGGCCTCGATCTATGCGGGGGTTGCGCAAGCCTCGGGCGGGGGAGAGTTGCGCCGCCCGCTGATCACGGTTCCGGGCACTTTGGGATCCCGATTGATCGACTCCGCTACTGGCACCATTGTCTGGGGCGGCGGTAGCCGAGGGTTATCGGCTGATCCAGATGATCCGGAGGAGGCGGAGCTGATCGCCCTCCCGCTACTCGCTGATGGGGAGCCGTTCTCGGAGCAGGCAGACATGGTCGTTCCGGCGGGTGTTTTGGACACGGCGCGGGCGGAGATCTTAGGTATCGAGATCGATCTAGAGGTTTATGGCGGGGTGCGCCGGACCTTGGGCTTTGGCGGCTTCCGAGTGGAACCAGGTGCGACGCCTGACGATTTCGGTGAAGACTTCACCAACGTCACGGATTTCACGACCCCGTCATTTGAAGACTACGAGGCCTTGGCCGAGCAGGATCCAGCGACCGCTTTCCGCTTTGACTATGACTGGCGCAAAGACCTGGTGACTTTGGCGCAAGAGTTCCACAGTTTTGTCATGGAGCGAAAGCAGTTTGTTGCCGATGAGCGCACGCGCATGACCGGAGAGACCGTTCTGCCCGAGGATGTAACCTTCGATCTTTTGGCCCATTCCATGGGCGGCTTGGTGACGCGTTACTACCTGATGCATGGCCCGGCCGAGCTTGGCGAAAGCGGGCGTTTGCCCCCGATAACTTGGGAGGGGGCAAAGCATTTCAACCGGGTCATCATTGTCGCGACGCCGAATGCGGGCTCGATCCTGGCAATGGACAATTTGATCAATGGCAAGGAGTTGGGCCCGTTGCAGCCGGTTTACTCTGCGCCGCTTCTGGCAACCCATGCCTCGACCTGGCAGCTGATGCCGCGTGACCGGCACAATCGCGTGACCTTTCAGGGTTTAGAGGATGATGCCGCACCCGACATTTATGCGCCGGAGACCTGGGAGGTGAATGGCTGGGGCATGGCCGGCCCCAATATCGAGCCCCTGCTCAGTTGGCTCATGCCGAATACACCGGATCCTGCCGAGCGCCGCGCTGCCGCACTGCGCCATCAGGCGCGGATGTTGAGACGGGCAGAGCGGTTCCATCAAGCGATGGATCGGTGGGCCCGCAAACCGCAGGACTTGGATATGTTCCTCGTTGTCGGCGGCGGGTTTGAGACGCCATCGAGCGCGGCTGTCGATCCGGCCACGGGTCTCTTCCGGCTCGACGGTGTTGAGGAGGGTGATGGCGTGGTCTTGCGCACCTCGGTCCTCTTGGATGAACGCCAGGGGCGCGAATATGCGGCTGGACTGCAAAGCCCGCTGCGTTTCGACACGGTTCTCTTCCTTCCCGATGAGCATGTGGAGCTGACCAAAAACCCGGTCTTTGGCGACAATCTGTTGTTTTGGCTTCTGGAACAGCCGCGGGATGCGGGCACGCTTCGGGCGCCGAGCGACAGTGTGAAGGGCGTCGATTTGCCGGATCTCTCGATTGACGAGACTCCGGTCGAGGCCGTGGCCGGTGTTGAACGCTGAACTGGCGTAAAGACGCTTGCCGCGAGGCTCTGATCCCCCCTATGTTGCGCCGCATCCGAGAGAGCAGTGGAGGTCGGCCATGAAGAAGGTGTTTGGTTCCGCAGAAGAGGCGCTGGATGGCCTCCTATCAGATAGCATGCTGATCGCCGCTGGTGGGTTTGGCCTGTGTGGAATTCCCGAGAACCTGATTACCGCGATCAAAGCCTCTGGCGTGACGGATTTGACTGTGGCCTCGAACAATGCGGGTGTGGATGATTTCGGCCTTGGCCTGCTGCTGCAGGACAATCAGGTCAAGAAGATGATCAGCTCCTATGTGGGCGAGAATGATCTTTTCATGAAGCAGTATCTCTCGGGCGAGTTGGAGATCGAGTTTAATCCGCAAGGCACCTTGGCTGAGCGGCTTCGGGCAGGTGGCGCGGGTATTCCGGGCTTCTACACCAAGACCGGGGTTGGCACGCAGATCGCCGATGGCAAGGAGCACAAGGAGTTCGATGGCGAGACCTATATTCTTGAGCGCGGCATCGTCGCCGATCTTGCGATCGTCAAAGCCTGGAAGGGCGATGAGCAGGGCAACCTGATATATCGCAAGACGGCGCGGAACTTTAACCCGATGTGCGCCACGGCTGGCAGAGTTACTGTGGCGGAAGTTGAGGAACTGGTGCCCACCGGTAGCCTGGATCCGGATCTGATCCACACGCCTGGCATTTT
>JBCDAS010000036.1:0-19666 GCA_039185235.1 Pseudomonadota bacterium | reverse complement strand
GTTGACCCCGTCAAACCCCAGCGTGCCCAGCGCAGGGGCGATCGCCTGGCCCTGAGGGTCGAGAACACCGTTCTTTAGGGTGACGAAGACGCGGGCTTTCATGGGCGGTCCTGCTTTTGCGCTGTTCGCCTGATTACCCGCTCCCGCGCCGCGCGGCAATCGCTATTCGGTGACCTCGCGACCTTCCTCGATCACACCCAGAACCAAGGTGCCCAGAACCACCCCATTCAGGATATGCCAGAGGAAATGCGTGCCCATCTCGAAGCTGCCGCAAAGCGGAATATCGAGCGTGCGGAAAGTGAGCGAGATCGCGAACACCGCAGCAGCCCCGATCAGCCAGCCCCAAGCCGGGTGACCCGTGATCGCGAGATATATCCCAACCCCTGCAAGCGCGAGCAATGCGGGGAAGTAGGGTTTCCAACCCGCGACCGCCGGCCCCGTCACCATCCCGATCGCCAGACCGATCACCAGCGCCGAGGCAGGAAAGCCAATCGCGATCACCGTCGCCGCTGGCAAACCGCCGCCTGCGATGACGATCGAGCCGAAGCAGATCGCCAGCGCCGCCCAGAAGATCGTCGTTTGGCTCGAGAACTCCGCCCCTGGGATCAGGATCTCCATCCCGTCGCCGCGGGTCATCAAGGCACCCGTCACCAGCGCGCCCAAAAACCCGAGGGTCAGGATCGCCGAATTGCCCCAACTCAGATCCAGAAACCGGTTCATCGCGATGGTAAAGAAGCTGAGGATGAACAGCATGATCGGCACCACATCGGTAAGCGCTGCCCAACGGGTCGCAAATGTGTGGAACAGGAACGAGCCGATGCCGATCACACAGATCAACAGGCTCAAATAGGTCACCGCCCCATCGCGCTTATGCATCACCCGCGCATAGATCAGACATGCGATCCCCGCGATGATGAAAGCCGCATTGGTGATCGCGTTGACCGGCTCCGCCCAGAATTCGGGCGACATCCGCTCGCAATACCCATCGATTTGCTTGCTCCAGTCCATCGCGCGCTCCTCTGTCTCCGCTGAAGTAGCGGCCCATACGCCCGCGTCTAGGGTCAGGGGGCGATCCCCCACCTCTTGCGATACCGGGCACGATCTCGGCCGGTGATATGCCGGAAAAGAAAGGCCAGACCAAGCATCATCAGTCCACATGGCGCGATGATCGCTAGGGGTTGCTTCCAGGTGTCCCACGGGCTGCGCGCGATGCGCACCCGTCTCGGTTCCTCGGGATGATAAGCGATGACGATCCAATCTTGATCCTGGATTGCAAGACCGCCGCGATTGGTCTCGGTCTCAACCGTGTAGGTCTCGCCATCTGTCGCGGTGAAGCGCACTGTGGGATAGATCGCACGCCCGGCGTTGGAGGTATACTCCCCCCGCGCGTTCTTTGTCCCTCCGACCGTCTCGGTCCGGATCGACAGAACCTCCGCTTCGGCCCGCAAAGCGCCCCTCTCAAAGCGGCTGTCATTCAGGCCAGCCCAAATCGCAACGCTGATGAAGACGCAGGGGATGACGTAGACCAGCGCTTGCCCCCAGATCGGCATCGAGCGTCGGAAGGGCGACGGCGTTTGGGCCTTGCTGGGCGGCGGCTGAGCCTCCTCTGGCCTCTTGCCAGGTGCTGGGTAGGCGGATTTTCGCATCGCGGCTCTCCCAAAGGGCCGCGACAGGATAGCAGCACTCGGCTTGGTTCAGAACGCCCTAATGGACCAGCTTTGGTCCCGCATGGGCGCCGCCATTCTGTGGCAAGATCCCCAGACGCCGTGCCACCTCGGTATAGGCGTCCGACAAGCTGCCCAGATCGCGGCGGAAGACATCCTTATCCAGCTTCTCGCCGGTTTTCGTGTCCCATAGCCGACAGCTATCGGGGCTGATCTCATCGGCCAGAATGATCCGCTGAAAGTCGCCATCGAAAATCCGGCCCGTCTCGATCTTGAAATCCACCAGCTTAATCCCGACACCGAAAAACAGCCCGCTCAGAAAGTCGTTCACCCTGAGCGCCAGCGCCACGATATCATCCAGATCCTGCTGGTTCGCCCAGTTGAAGGCGATGATATGCTCTTCACTGACCAGTGGATCGCCCAAAGCGTCATCCTTCAGACAGAACTCCACAATCGGGCGGGGCAGGGGCGTGCCCTCCTCCAAACCAAACCGTTTGGCGATCGAGCCGGCGGCGATATTGCGCACGATCACTTCCAGCGGAATAATCTCAACCTGGCGAATGAGTTGCTCGCGCATATTCAAGCGTTTGATGAAGTGATTAGGCACGCCAATCCCGGTCAGCGCCTGCATGATGTGCTCGGAGATGCGGTTGTTGAGAACACCTTTCCCCTCGATCACATCCTTCTTCTCAGCATTGAATGCCGTGGCATCATCCTTGAAATATTGGATGTAAGTCCCAGGCTCCGGCCCCTCATAGAGGATCTTCGCCTTGCCTTCGTAAACCAGTCTACGCCGTGCCATTTGGTTCCTCATCGGCCCGCCTCAAGACTTGGAGCCTTACATCGGGCAGAACACTTTGCCAAGACTTGCGCTAGATCATGGTTTGCGCGGTTTTCAGTCCCTATATCGCGGGCATCCGTTCACTTCAGCCGGAGAAACGATATGTCACAATTCGAAGATCGCGAGCGTGCGTTTGAGGCGAAATACGCCCATGACCAAGAGATGCAATTCAAAGCCGAAGCGCGGCGCAACAAGCTGCTCGGCCTATGGGCGGCGGCGTTGATCGGCCATGCCGACCCGGATGCCTATGCCCTTGAAGTCGTCAAAGCCGATTTTGAGGAAGCGGGCGACGAAGACGTCTTTCGCAAACTGGCCGGAGATCTCGGCGACAAAGCCACCGAGGGCGAGATCCGCGCGGTGATGAAAGACAAGATGGTCGAGGCCAAGCAGCAATTGATGAGCGAGGTTTGAGCCCTCACTTCTTCTTGGGCCCAGCCCCGAACAGATAGGCGCCGGTATCCGGATTCTCCCGGCGCCAAATCACATTGTCCAGGAAGTAGTGATGGACATTGATGATAATCCAGAACGAGAACATGAAGATAAAGCCATTGGCATAGGTCTCGTTCGAATAGTCGATCCGGCTCTCAAACGCTTGAGGAATAATCCAAAATCCAAGCGCGCCGATGATGATCGACCAGATGATGAAGCTCGCGAGTTTGCCGCGCCAGGGCAGCGTATCCTCGGGCTTGGTGATCGCCTTGGCCCGATTGCTCTCATAGCGCCAAACAATCGTGAGATATTGCAGCGAGTGCAGCACCGGGATCAGGAGCGCAAAGAGCGGGTCAACCGCCGCGTTCAACCAAACATAGATCGACACGACATAGGCCATGACGCCCAGCCAAGGCAGGGTGTCGAACCCTTTCAGGCAACGCAGCGCGAAAAGGCGCAAGGCCATCAAGGTGGTCACCCCGGCCGCAGCCGCGGTGATCATCAGGGCCCATTCCGGAACTGGGATCGTGTAGTATTGTAACTCCCAGAACTCCTTCTCCCGCACGACGGTGTTGCCCCACATCCAGAAGAACAGCCAGGTGGTATAGGCATTCGCCAAGAAGGTGTTTTTCTCAGCATCCGTGAAGAACTTCTTCTGATAGACCGAGGTCACGATCAGCATGCCATACCCTTGCTTGGTGTAGTGCCAACCGACCAGAAACAGCATCAAATTGACGCCATAGCCAAACATCTCCGGGCTTTCGGCGAACCCAGCAGTAGCGAAGAATGCAATCAGCGTGATCGGTGCGATAATCCCCGCAATGATATAGCGGATCCTAAGCTCGCGGCTCAGCCGCGTGCCAAAGGCCTTCTCCCGATAATTGCGGTAGAAGATCTGATAGGAGGCCGCAAAATGCGGGTGATTGATCAGATCGGCGAGGATGTATGTGGTCGCAAGTACCGCCGGACGCGCTGTGTCGGGCATCATCATCATGACCGGAATCAAGATCGCTGTGAGGCCGCCCAGAAGCAGGAAATCCAAAACAGGATGAAAAATCGCCCCATTGGTTTGCGGCTTCGGGGATTGCGACTTTGGCTCCTGCGGCGCGTCGATCAGCGTCGTGTCAGCATTTGTCATGCGCAACTGTTCCTCTCACATCCAGCAAATTGTTACTGCAGGATTGTGGCAAGAGTTGGCAACCGTTTCGTTACTGCACGATTACCCGCAATCAGCTCATCGACAGCAGCGTCTCCACCGCATCCGTGACCCGCGCGCTTTCCGGATCGACCTGCGAGTTGAACGCCGTCACCAACCGTCCATCCGGTGCGATGAGGTATTTGTGGAAGTTCCAGCGCGGCGCCTTGGCCCGGCCCAACTCCTCGCGGGCCCATTGATAGAAGGGATGTGCATTCGAGCCCCGCACCCGCGTGATCTCGGTCAGCGGGAAGTCGAGGGAGAAATTCACCTCGCAGAAATGCTTCACCTCGGCTTCGCTCGCCAGCTCTTGACCCCCGAAATCATCCGAAGGGACGCCGATCAGCATGAACCCGCGATCGCGATATTGGTCATAAAGCGCCTGCAATCCGTCATATTGATAGGTGAAGCCGCAGCGTGACGCCGTGTTCACCACCATGATCGGGCGCCCGGCGAACTGAGCCAGATCCAGCGCACCGCCATCGATATCGGTGAAACTGAACTGATGGGCCGAAATCCCCGTTTTCTTCGCAGAACTCGCCCGTGCCGCCAGTGGCAGGGCCGCCAGCGCAAGTGCTGAGAGGATCAAGCGTCTCGTCATCATGATCAAGCTCCCGTTATCCGACCAAAACCGTTTCAACCTTACTCAGGTTGGAAGGTAATTTTGATCTCAACTCAAATGCCTGAGAAAAAGATAGCAGGCACACGCATCAAACAAGGGCTTGATTCCAAGGGATTTCACAGGGCGGAGCCGATGCCGCCCTGCGAAGCGGGATCACTCGTCGTCGAAGACCCGCTCCATACCTTTGGGCTTGGGTTTGCCGATCTTGGTCGCGCTTTTCATCGAGTGGTCCTCGCTCTGCACTGTATAGCTCGGCTTAATTTTGTCATAAGTCGGCTCAATCTTGCTGAAGTTGAGCGAGACGTGTTCACCACCCGCAACCTCATCCAGAGCATCATCTTGGAGTTCGGTGGCACTTTTCTCTGTCTTCGACATCTGGTCCTCCATTTCGATCTGATCGCGCGACCAAATCTAGGTTAGCTGATCTCGAACGAGATCAATTCAAAAACTTTATGGGCCTTCGTGTCTTTCTCTTTGGCGCTTGCGCCTTGCGTGTGACCGCGGATCAGACCCGCGCCATGCACTTCTTCCAACGCAACTTCGGAAAGCTCGGTGGTTTGGGGTTCGTTCTTCATCATCTTACTGCCTTTCTCACTCTATACGATTCACGATGCATATGCGCTCTCCGTGTTGGCGGCAGGGATATAGCGGGTGGCGGCGGAGTTCTGTAACAGCCCTCACAGCCTGCATTCTTGACCTGGGCGTCCCGTCTGGGCATGAGAGCGGCCATGGCCGCACCTCCCCTCCTGACACTGTCCGAGATCACCCTGGGCTGGGGCGGCAATCCGCTCTTTGCCGGGCTCAATGTGGTGATTGGGCCAGGGGATCGGCTCTGTGTGGTCGGGCGCAATGGCTCGGGCAAGTCGACCTTGATGAAACTCGCCGCGGGCCTGATTGAACCCGATGGCGGGGAGCGCTTCATCAAACCGGGTGCCAGTGTCAGCTATCTTCCGCAAGAGCCTGACTTCACAGGGTTTAAGACTCTTCTAGCCTATGCAGCCGCCGATCTTGATCCGGCCGAGACCTGGCGGGCGGAGATGGCGCTTGACGGGCTCAAACAATCGGGTGCTGTCGATCCGGCATCGGCCTCTGGCGGAGAGGGCCGGCGCGCAGCCCTGGCCCGCGTGATAGCGTCCGAGGCCGATCTGATGCTGCTGGATGAGCCGACAAACCATCTCGACATCCAGGCGATCGAATGGCTCGAGTTGCATCTCGCCCAGACCAAATCCGCCTTCGCGCTGATTTCCCACGACCGCGCTTTTCTCACCGCATTGGCGCGGGAGACCCTTTGGCTCGACCGGGGCGCGGCGCGGCGCAATCCCAAAGGATTCGCGGCCTTTGAGGAATGGCGCGACAAGATCCACGACGAGGAGGAGGCTCAGCGTCACAAGCTCGATCGTCTGATCGCCCAGGAAGCCCATTGGGCGGTCTATGGCATCTCCGCCCGGCGCACCCGCAACCAAGGCCGGTTGCGTCGGCTCGAGGGTTTGCGCCAACAGCGCCGCGATCAGATCGCGCGGACGGGCAGGGCGGCGATGGCGCTCTCCTCGGGCGAGACATCTGGCAAATTGGTGATCGAGGCGCGTGGGCTTGCGAAATCCTTCGCGGACAGGCCGATCGTCAAAGACTTCTCGCTCAGGCTGGCGCGCGGCGAACGCCTCGCCCTGGTCGGGCCGAACGGGGTCGGCAAAACCACGCTGCTGAGGATGCTGATCGGCGAGATCAGGCCGGATGCGGGCTCGGTCAAGATCGGCCAGACCGTCTCCATGGCCGTCTTCGACCAGACCCGCGCGCAATTGGACCCGGAAAAGACCCTCTGGGAAAGCCTGACCCAGGACAAACTCCTCGGCGTCAAAGGCAGCAATGACCAGGTCATGGTCCGTGGCCGCCCGAAACATGTGGTCGGCTATCTCAAAGAGTTCCTGTTCTCGGAAAAACAGGCCCGCGGCCCGGTCAAGGCACTGTCCGGTGGCGAGCGGGCGCGGCTGCTTCTGGCCCGGATCATGGCTCGGGAGTCGAACCTCCTGGTGCTGGACGAGCCAACCAATGATCTCGATATCGAGACGCTGGATCTGCTCCAAGAACTGGTGGCGGAGTTCGAGGGCACGGTCCTTCTCGTCTCCCACGACCGCGATTTTCTCGACCGGGTGGCGACCGCGACCATCGCGATGGAGGGCGATGGGCGCGCCCAGCTCTATCCCGGCGGTTGGAGCGATTATCAGGCGCAGCGGCCCAAAGCCGCGCCCGATATGCAAGCGAAACCCACCAAACCCACGCCAAAACCTGGCGCACCGGTGAAAACCCAGCCAGCTGGATTGACCGGCAAACAGGCCCATCGCCTGAAACAGCTCCCGGCTGAGATCGAACGGCTGGAGGCGGAGATCGCCCGGCTGCAAGACTTCCTCGCAACCCCCGATCTCTTCACAACCGCACCTCAGAAATTCACCAAGGCGACCGAAGGTTTGGCCGAGCGTCAGGCCCTCCTCGACGCGGCCGAGGAAGAATGGCTTGAACTCGAAGATCTCGCGGCCCAGGGCTGAGGCAGGCGCATGCGGATTGTCCTCCTCGCCCTCGTGATCCTCGCCACACCAGCGCGGGCCGAAGATCTTGCGCCCGATCGCTGGCTGCGCCACCTGACCGAGGATCTCCTGCCATTCTGGACCCACCCGGATGCGCTTGGCGGGGAGGGGCTCTACCCATCCGTCAGGTGCAACACGGGCGAGGCGGTCAATCCCAAGATGCCATGCCCGGAGGTTGCACGGTTCCCTTGGCTCACCCCAGCGGCGCATCACATCGTCGCCCTCTCGCGCCAGGCCTATGCCTATGGGGTCGCGTTCCACCTGACCGGTGCCCCGGCCTATCTCGCGCATATGCGCCGCGGGGTGGCCGCCCTGACGGGCCCCGCGCTGAACCCCGAAACAGGCGGCCATTTTCGCCAGTTCGACCAGGCGGGCTGGGGCCCAAAGGACCAGCGCCTGACTTTGCAAGAACAGGCTTATGCGCTGCTCGCCCCCGCCTTTTACTACTATCTGACCCGGGATCCGGCGGTGCTCGAAACCCTCCGCACTGTTCGCCAGAGCCTCCTTGCCACCTATCTGGCGCCCGAGACCGGCGCCTATGCGCTGCATCCGCGCGCCGAGGCCCCTGCCGACGAAGGCAAGCTCGCCGCCTATATCGACCAGATCAACGCCTTCTACCTCTTGGTGACCCCGCTGCTCGCGCCCGAAGAACGCACCGCTTGGCAGGCCGATCTCGCCCACCTCGCCCGCGAGACGGAGGCGCGGTTCTACGATCCCCAAACGAACAGCTTCCGCCCAGATCTGAGGGCCGACCGGCAAAAGGTCCATTTCGGCTACACAATCAAAACCTTCTGGTTCCTGCAAATGACTGCCTCCTTGCTGGGAGAGCAAACCTGGGCCGAGGATCTCGGCAAACGGGCGCGCCAGGCGCTCCGCAGGTCCTTCGCAGCGGGGGCAGGGGCCTGGGCGGATCGCCTAGAGCCTGACACCGCCGTCCGAACCTCTTGGATTTTTGCCGAGCAGAACCAGTTCGCCGCCTCCGCCAGCATCGCCGATCCCTCACTGCGCGCGATGCTCGCGCAAACCCAGGCTCTCTGGTTCACGGATTTCGTCGATCCGGTTTATGGCGGGACCTATGACATGCTCGATCCAGAGCGTGGGCCCATTCCAAATGGTCCTCCAAAGCACTGGCCCTGGAAGGCAGGCTTTCACAGCTTCGAACATGCGCTGGTCGCCTATATCGCTGGCGGCGCGATCACCGAGACCCCGATCGCGCTCTACTACGCCTTCGACGAAAGGCCCGCATATCTGCAGCCCTACTACTTCACCGCTAAAATCGACGCGGTTGAGACCAAGGACCAGACCATCCGGGTCACCTTCTCGGCGATCCGATACGCGGGCGAGTGATCACCGCTCTGACCCGGCCTCGTTGAATATTGCGTTCAAAAGCTGGCGCATCGCCTGGGAATAGGCCTCCAAATCCCCCGGTGCGACCTTGAGCGCCTTGAGATGCCCATGCGCCTCGGCCCGGGTGCCTTTGCAAAAGCTCAACGTCACGTCGAAGCCCTCCGCACGCGCGGGCCCGGTCTCGACCTCGGCCTCGAACCGGCAATCAGCGGCGGGGTTTGGCGCGCCGAGCGGGTTGAAATGCAGGACCATCCGCGTGCCATGCGCGGCTTGGCCAAAGCCAATGGGGCGCCACTTGACCCCCTGCGCACTGCCCGCCGGGGGACGCAACGCCGCCAACAGGGTCTCAGGCTCCACACCCTCAAACGGTGTGCCATGGATCTCGGTCGCGATCCCGCCACCCGTCTGCATGGCCACCAGATCTGACCCGTCGATCGAGACATCCCGATCCACATGGGTGATCACCGTCGCCTCATCACAGCCTGCCAGCAACAGCAAAGCCAAACCCACCCGCTTCATGCCGCCCTCGCCACTTGCCGCTCGCGATGAAACACATAAATGCCCGAGGCGATGATGATCAGCGTGCCGATCAGGGTCCATTGATCCGGAAACTCGCTAAAGAACACCAGGCCGATGCTGGTCGCGCCCACGATCTCGAGATATTGCAAGGGCGCCAAGGCCCCCGCCTCGGCCCGGGCCAGTGCCTGGGCGATCATCTGATGGATCAGGCAGGCCAGCCCGCCCGCGGCCAGAAACAGGCACAGCGCCTCGATGGGGGGAACCGTAAGCGTCAGCGCCTCGACCCCGGCGGTTGTGCCCAGAACCAACACGCCCAGCAGAACCAAAGCCGCCGTCGCACCCATCCAAAACTGCATGGCAATCCGCCCGCCACCGGGGCTCAGCACCCGCATGATGATCATGTAACCTGCAAAAGCGAAGGCGGTGATCAGCGGATAGACCGCGGCCCAACCGTAAAGCTCGACATTCGGGCGCAGCACGATCAACGCGCCCACCAGCCCGACCGAGACCGCAGTCAGCCGCCGCCATCCCAGCCGCTCGCCCAAGATCCAGGCCGAGAGCAGGGTGAGGATCAAAGGCTCGACAAAAAAGATCGCGATGGCATTGGCGATCGGCATGACCTTGAGCGCCGAGTTAATCGACAGGATGGCAATCGCCGCACAAACCCCCGCGAGCAGATGCGCGCGCTTGGGCCAACACCACTCACGCACCAAAAACACCACTGGGATTAGCAAGATCGTCTGCGCCGCAAACCGACCCAAAGCAACCTCGCCCGGCACCACATAATCCGTGGCCCATTTGGCAAAAAGATCCATGAACGGCGCCACCAACATGGCCGAGGCCATGATCATGATACCAAGCGTGGGATTGTCGGCGGTCTTCATGCCCCCGGCATCGCCGGGCAGAGCGCGGACGTCAAGAGCTTAAGGATAGGTTACCAGCATCACGCGCTGGCATAGTCTAGGAGCTTTGAGAGCCTTGTAAGTGGATGGAAATTGAACGCGGTTCGGGAAGCGTTGGTCAAAATCCCTGCTAGGAAGACTTGAGGCTCCAAACCCACGTTCTTGATGCCGAACACCGGCCCCCCGCTCATACCATAAGGATCAAAGTCCGCCGGTGGCTGCGCTTGAAAACAGAGACGATCACTAAGGAGTGGTTCACACGGCAAACCGTAGACGGCGTTAGGCGCCGCGCCGTAGTGAGCTTGATCATAGTCGATCTCGTTGCGATAGCTTTGATAGCCGATCGCAAAGACAATGTTTGCCGCAGGCGTTGGTCCAATCTCACCTGCCAGGTTGTACCACCCTCGCTCGCTCAACTCACCTGAGCGGACGACATCCGTGAATTCGTAAAGAGTAAGATCGAGCGATCAAGAGTTAGAGATCGATGTTTCAAAAACTGCCCGATGAGACGTGGTGAAGTTGTTCGTCTCACCCAGTGCTAAGGCGAGCTGGTTATGCTCGAAGCCACCAGTTGATATCGGTGTTCACAAATAATGCCGTAGTATCGCCCACAATGGCGAACCTTGGTCAGCGATCCGCTTTTTGACAGGTCATATGGTCCATGACCTGGAGAGACAAAAAGGGCAGGCTCCACAACCATTCGAAGCGTCTTTGCGACCTCATTTGGATGGATGAGCATGCCTTGAACGTTGACGGCAGTCCGTATCCTGCGTTCGAGGTAAGTATCCAGCATGTCTAGACGTCCAAGTCCTCCGCGAAGCGTGCGTTTTCTTGGATGTACTCGAATCTGAGCTCCGGCTTGCGACCCATGAGGCGGTCGATCAGGTTGCCGGTCTCGCCTTGATCCTCATCGTCGATCACCACGCGGATCAGGGTTCGGGTGCCCGGGTCCATCGTGGTCTCTTTGAGCTGTTTGGGCATCATCTCACCCAGGCCCTTAAAGCGCGTGTATTCTGTTTTTCCTTTCCCACCCAGCCCTTTGGAGAGCATATCCTCGAGTTCCACATCATCCGAGGCATAGGCGGATTTTGCCCCTTGGGTCAGCCGATAGAGCGGGGGGGCGGCCAGATAGAGATGCCGGTTTTCGATCAAGGGCCGCATCTGGGTGAAAAAGAACGTCATCAAGAGCGAGGCGATATGCGCGCCATCCACATCCGCGTCGCACATTATGATGACCTTCTCATAGCGCAGATCGCCATCGATGTACTTGCTGCCGCCCTGGACGCCGAGCGCTTGCATCAGGTCCTGCAACTCTTGGTTCTGCGCCAGTTTTCCGGCCGCCGCATTGGCGACGTTCAGGATTTTGCCGCGCAGCGGCAGCACTGCTTGGGTCTTGCGGTTGCGGGCCTGTTTGGCGGAGCCTCCGGCGGAATCCCCCTCAACCAGGAAGATCTCCGAGCCATCCCGCGTCGCCTCGGAGCAATCGGCGAGCTTGCCGGGCAGGCGCAGCTTCTTGGTGGCTGACTTGCGCTGGGTTTCCTTCTCCGCCCTGCGTCTGGCGCGTTCCTCGGCGCGCTCGATCAGATGCTCGAGGATCGCGCCCGAGGTCTTTGGGTCGCCCGCGAGCCAGCTGTCAAAGCGGTCGCGGACCGCGTTCTCGACCAGGCGCGAGGCCTCGACCGTCGCCAGCCGGTCCTTGGTCTGGCCGACAAATTCAGGCTCACGGATAAAGGCCGAGATCATCGCATTTGCAGCGCCTGCGATATCGTCGCGGGTGATCTGGGCGGCCTTCTTGTTTCCTGTCAGTTCACCATAGCCGCGCAGACCCTTGAGGATGGCGCCCCAGAACCCCGCCTCATGGGTGCCGCCCTCTTGGGTTGGGATCGTGTTGCAGTAGGACGAGACATGCGCATCGCGCCCCGGCGCCCAGACAATCGCCCATTCGACTGAGCCGGGGCGCCCGGTAAAGTCCACCTTCCCTGCAAAGGGCCGCTCGCCATAGAACGCGGTCCCGTCCAGGGTGGAGAGCAGATAATCCTCCAACCCGCCTGGGAATTTGAAACTGTCTTCTTCTGGCGTCTCATCGCCGCTGCGCAGCAGATCGGGCGCGCATTTCCAGCGGATCTCGACCCCGCGGAACAGATAGGCTTTTGAGCGCGCCATACGATAGAGGCGCCCGGGTTTGAAGGCGGCGCGGGGGCCAAAGATCTCGGGATCAGGGTGGAATTCGACCCGTGTGCCGCGGCGGTTTTGGGTCGGCCCCAGGCGCTCGACCCCGCCTTGGGCATGACCGCGCGAGAAGCTTTGGGCGAAAAGCTCCTTGTTCCGGGCGACCTCGACGCGCAGCCGGTCGCTGAGCGCATTCACGACCGAGACGCCAACCCCGTGCAGGCCGCCAGAGGTCTCATAGGCCTTGCCTGAGAACTTACCGCCCGCATGGAGCGTGGTCAGGATCACCTCCAGCGCCGACTTCTTGGGGAATTTCGGGTGCGCATCGACCGGAATGCCGCGCCCGTTATCGGTGATCACGCAGGCGCCATCGGCCAGCAGTTCAACCTCGATCCGGGAGGCGTGGCCGGCCACGGCCTCGTCCATGGAATTGTCGAGCACTTCGGCCACCAGATGGTGCAGCGCGCGCTCATCGGTGCCGCCGATATACATGCCTGGGCGTTTGCGCACGGGCTCGAGCCCCTCCAGCACTTCGATTGAGGAGGCATCATAGGAGCCATCAGCCCCATCGTCGAAAAGATCCGTCGCGGCCATGCGTGCTCTCCCGGCACTTTCTGCTCAATGATCGTTATGTATGCCTTCGAAGCGGTTAACACGCAACATCTTGCGTTCAGACGGGGCGAACCAAACGGAATGCGCGCAAGCGCGCATACGCTTATTCTGAGCGCGTCCTTTGGGACGCGCCTTGGCGCCTAGCTCACCCAGGTCTCTTGCAGGTGACGCCAGAGCAAACGCGGGCCGGTTTCGAACAGGACGGTCGAGCGGCGGCGATTGGTTGTGGCGGAGTTGCGCGCGCCCTCTTGGCGTTCGATATAGCTGGCCATGATAAGGCCGGGCCAGGTACCGGTCAGGCTAACCTCTTCGATGGTGATCTGGAATTCGGGGTTTTGGCCGAAGCCCGATTGAATGACGTCCAACACCTCTGCCCGGCTGTAGAGTTTGCCCGCGGGCATGATCAGGGCGAAGTCTGCATGCAGCGCCTGGGCGAATTCGGGGTCGAGCGCCGTGCGCTCGGTCTTGCCCTGATACTAATCGGTGAAGAAGTCGTGGAGCCGGATGATCTCCGCCCGGGCCTCGTCGAGGCTCATCGTTGCACCATGGCGCAGAGGATCTCGAACATGATGGTCGCCCCATTGAGCGAGGTGATGTTTTCGCTGTCGAATGGCGGCGAGACCTCGACCATATCGGCGCCCCGAATGTCGAGCCCACCCAGCATGCGGCACATGCCCTGGGCCTCACGCATGGTGAGCCCGCCCGCCTCGGGCGTGCCGGTGCCGGGGGCGAAGACCGGATCGAGGCTGTCTATGTCAAAGCTCACATAGATCGGCGCGTCGCCGACGATCTCGCGGGCCTCTGCCATACAGGCCTTCCAGCCGCGCTCCTCGACCTCCTCGATCAGCATGACCCGCATGCCGCTGTCATAGGAGAATTTCCACATATCGAGGCTGTGCACCGGGCCGCGGATGCCGATCTGGACGGTTTTCTTGGGGTCGAGCAGGCCCTCATCCACCGCGATCTTGAAAGGGGCACCATGGTGGAAGCGGCTGCCCATATAGCCGTCGCCGGTATCCGCATGGGCATCGATATGGATCATGCCGAGCGGTTGGTCCTTGGCGATGGCGCGCAGGATGGGCAGGCTGATTGAGTGATCGCCACCGCAGATCAGGGGCCGGATCCCGGCGCCGTGGACCCGGGCGAAGAAGTCTTCGATCTCCGCATGGGCGCCAGTCAACTCATAGGGTTTGCGGATCCAGGCATCGCCGATATCGGCGCAGCGTTTCGCCTCGAACGGGCTAATTCCGGTCGCCTGGTTCATCCGGCGCATGAAAGACGACATGTTGCGCACTTCGCGCGGGCCGTGGCGCGGCCCGGGCCGGTTGGTCACGCCGCCATCAAAGGGTACCCCGCAGACGCCGATCTCGGGCGGGTTGGTCTCGAAATCCTCCTGGCTCGGCAGGCGGAAGAAACTCGCGAGCCCGGTATAGCGCGGGCGTTGCATCGGATCGGTGAAATCGAGGGGTTCGTCTTCTGCGGACATCGGGGCCTCCTGCTTTAGGCCCGTTCTTCACGCTCCCGCGCCTGGACCTGCTCGTCGTAATCGGTGCTGATCGTGCCCATCATCCGATCCCAAATCGAGAGGAAATTGCCGTAGTTCACCGTGAATCGCTCATGATGCTGGTCGTGGAAGGTGGTGCAGAGCCCCGGGCTCGGCCTGCGCGCGCCAGGAGCGGCGAAATACTCGAACCCTGCATGGCCGATCGTGCCGTTGACATGATCAATGGCGCGATGGGCGATCAGCACCCAGGGCGGGATCGGCAAGATCAGGGGCGCGAGCAGCAGAAAGGCTTGATGCGCGACCGCGTCGATTGGATGGTCGGAATAGGTCGACCAGACCGTTGGCGCCTTCGACTGATGATGCACTCGGTGGTATTTATAGAGCTTTGGCAGATGCATCGCCCGATGCGCCCAATAGAACCAAGCATCGAACAGGATCAGGGTGACGACAAGCATGCCGAGCCCTTGCCACAGGCTCAGATCCGCCTGCCAGAGCACCAGCCCATGGATCTGCGCGACCAACCCACCGGCCATCAGCGCCGAGATCGGGACCAAGGCGCGCAGGCTCTGGCGGATCTCCGCCGCCCGCCGCGCCTCCCCCCGGCGCAGTTTCTGGATCCGCCGCGCGGGGTTGCGCCTGTTCCAGTAATCCAACGCCAGACCCATCGCGACATAGGCGATCACATGGCCCAGCCAAACCGCGCCGGTCAGCGCTGCAAAGTCGAAAATCAGATCCATGGCCCCTCAGAATCGGTGACAGGGCCGAGCCTGGCCTTTTATGGTTAGCCGATGCTTAATCCGCGATTCATCCATCTGCGCTGCCACTCTGCCTATTCGCTCCTCGAAGGGGCGCTGCATGCCAAGAAACTGCCGGGCCTCGCCGCTGATCTCGGCATGCCGGCGATTGCGATCTGCGACACGAACAACCTCTTCGGCGCGCTGGAGTTTGCGGAAACCGCGGTAAAGGCGGGGGTGCAGCCGATCCTGGGGCTGCAACTCTCGGTCAAACACACCGAGGAACAGCCGGGCGAGAAACCCACCCCACCCGCGCCGCTCGCGCTCTACGCCCAGGATGACGCCGGGTGGCGCAATCTGATGGCGCTGACCTCCAGCGCGTTTCTCGACACGGATACATCCGCCGACCCGCATGTGCCGCTGGCGCTGCTCGAGGCCCATGCGGAGGGGGTAATCTGCCTCACCGGCGGCGCGAAAGGTCCGCTCGGTCGGCTGATCGCTGCGGGCAAACCGGTAGCGCCCCTTGCGCAGCGCCTCGCCGCATCCTTCCCAGACCGGCTCTATATCGAGATCCAGCGCCATGGCCGCGACGGGCTGCGCACGCCCGAGGAAGAGGCGACCGAACCGGGCCTGATCGACCTCGCCTATGCGCACGACCTGCCGCTGGTCGCCACCAACGAGGTCTTCTTCGACCGCCCCGAGATGTTCGAGGCCCATGACGCGCTGCTTTGCATCGGCGACAGCCGCTATGTGAATGAAAGCGACCGGCGGATGCTCACGCCGGAGCATTACCTCAAGTCCCAGGAGGAGATGGTCGAGCGGTTCAGCGACCTGCCAGAGGCCATAGAAAACACAGTGGAAATCGCCCAGCGCTGCGCCATCCGCCCGCGCTGTCACGACCCGATCCTGCCAAAATTCGCCGATGACGAGGTGGAGGAGCTCCGCCGCCAGGCCCGCGACGGGCTGCGTGCGCGCCTCGACGTGATCGACCCTGCGACCTCGGTCGAAGACTACGAAAAACGCCTTGAGTTCGAGCTTGGCGTGATCGAGGGGATGGGCTTTCCCGGCTACTTCCTGATCGTTGCCGATTTCATCAAATGGGCGAAGGAGCAGGACATCCCCGTCGGCCCTGGCCGGGGCTCGGGCGCGGGCAGCCTGGTGGCCTATGCGCTGACGATCACCGATCTCGATCCGCTCCGCTACAACCTCCTGTTCGAGCGCTTCCTGAACCCCGAGCGGATCTCGATGCCCGACTTCGACATCGACTTCTGCCAGGATCGGCGTGAGGAGGTGATCCAATACGTCCAAGACAAATACGGCCGCGACCGGGTCGCCCAGATCATCACCTTCGGCGGTCTGCTCTCCAAAGCCGCCGTCCGCGACGTCGCCCGCGTCCTGCAAATGAGCTACTCTGCCGCCGACCGGATCTCCAAGCTGATCCCGGTCGAGGGCGTCAAACCCGTCTCGATCAAGAAAGCCCGCAAGGACGAGCCCCGGATCGAGGAGGAGGCCCGGCGCGAAGAGGTCGTCGCCACCATGCTCGACATCGCCGAGAAGGTCGAAGGCCTGCTCCGCAACGCCTCGACCCACGCAGCCGGGGTCGTGATCGGCGACCGCCCCTTGGTCGAACTGGTGCCGCTCTACCAGGACCCGCGCTCGGATATGCCCGCAACCCAGTACAACATGAAATGGGTCGAACCGGCGGGTCTGGTAAAGTTCGACTTCCTGGGCCTGAAGACGCTTACGGTCATCCAGAACGCGGTCGATCTCCTGAAACTCCGCGATGTGAGCTTGGATATCTCCACGATCGATCTCGAGGACAAGGCGACCTACGACCTCTATGGCCGGGCTGACACAATCGGCGTCTTCCAAGTGGAGAGCGCGGGCATGCGCTCGGCGCTTGAGCAGATGCAGCCGACCTGCCTCGAGGATATCGTCGCGCTGGTGGCGCTCTACCGTCCCGGCCCGATGGAGAACATCCCGAAATTCTGCAACGTGAAGAACAACCGCGAGCCGCGCGAGGGCATCCACCCGCTGATCGACCCGCTGCTGGATGAAACCCAAGGCATCATCGTCTACCAGGAACAGGTGATGCAGATCGCGCAGGTCATGGCGAATTACTCCCTCGGCGGGGCCGACATGCTCCGCCGGGCCATGGGCAAGAAGATCCAAGAGGCTATGGATGCAGAGAAGCCGAAATTCCTCACCGGCGCCAAGGAAAACGGGGTCGATGCGCGAAAGGCCGAGGAGGTCTGGAACCTCCTGGATAAATTCGCCAATTACGGCTTCAACAAATCCCACGCGGCGGCCTATGCGCTGGTCAGCTACCAGACCGCCTGGCTAAAGACCAACCACCCGGTCGAGTTCATGGCCGCCGCCATGAACCTCGATCTGCACCTGACCGACAAGCTGAACATCTTCGCTCAGGAATGCATGCAGGAGAAACAGGGCCAGAAACCCTGGATCAAGATCCAACCGCCCTGCGTCAACCGCTCCGAGGCTGCGTTCACTGTGCGCGATGGCGAGATCCTCTACGCGCTGGGCGCGCTCAAGAATGTGGGCACCGAGGCGATGAAGCTGATCGTCGCGGCGCGCCGCGATGGCCCGTACAAAACGCTGTTTGACTTTGCCCGCCGGGTCGATCTGAAAGCGGTCGGTAAACGGCCGATCGAGATGCTGGCCCGGGCGGGCGCCTTCGACGCGCTCGAGCCGAACCGGCGCCGGGTGTTCGATACGATCGATGCGCTGGTGGATTACTCGGCGGCGATCCATGACGAGAAACGCTCGAACCAGGTCTCGCTCTTTGGCGGCGATGACGAGGCGCTGCCCCCGCCACGCCTCGCGCGCTCGGAGGACTGGCTCCCGACCGAGCGGCTGCGGGAAGAGCATAGCGCGATCGGCTTCTACCTCTCGGGCCATCCGCTGGATGACTATGCGGCTGCGCTGAGGCGCAAGCAGATCCTCAGCTATCAGGCCTTTATGAGCCGGGGTAGGGCGGGACGAATTGCAGGCACACTCGCCTCGGTCCAGTACCGCAAATCCGCCCGCGGGACGCGCTTCGCCTTCATCGCCTTCTCCGACACGACCGGGGCCTATGAGGTGATGGCCTTTTCCGACGTGCTCGCCGAGGCGGAGGAGAAGTTGACCCCGGGCGCGAACCTCGTCCTGAATGTCGAGAATGACGAAGAGGGCGGGCGGCTCATGCTGCGCGGCGTGGCCCTGATCGACGATGTGGTGGCCGATGCAGGCGCCTTGGGGCTCAGAATTTTCGTCGAGGGGCCCGAGGCTCTGCCCTCGATCAAAGCCCGGCTCAAGGCACCGGCTGCCAAGCGGCTCAAAGGCCAAGGTCCGGTGCATCTGGTCTTTGATACACCCGAACATGAGAGCGAGGTGGAGCTTGTGCTCCCCGGCACTTGGATGCTGGGCCCCGAGATGAAAGGGGCGATCAAGGCCGCGCCCGGCGTCTCCCATGTCGAGGAATTCTGAGCCGGTCGGATTATTGCAATCTCCTTCACAGAGCTGTGCTGAAAGAGTGATTGGTAACGCGGGCAAGACTTCCCATCTGCCGGTCAGACGCAAACACTCTGAGAGGAGATCCCGATGAAAAAGCTTCTTGCCGCCACCGCCCTTGCCGCCACCGCAATCGCTGGCACCGCTCAGGCCGAGAGCACGGTCGTCCAGCAACAGCAGAAACTGGACAAGATCTTTGCCGAGCAGCGTGCGGCTAAAGGCGAGACCCGCCAGGTCAGCTCGGACCGCTCGGGTTCCTTCTTCGCGCGCACTTTCGGCGATGTGAGCTTTGGCGGGCTCGACCCAAAGACCGCCGAGCGGGGCTTTAACACCGGCCGCTTCGGCTCGAGCAACCGCGCCGGTCGCTAAAGACACGCCTGCGCCAAGCCCGATTGAAACGCCGTCCTCAGTGGGCGGCGTTTTCGTGTTGAAGGCGCGAAGATTTGCCCCGGCCTCCCGCTCTTGCCCCGCGCCGCCCGGGCGGGTAAGCGGAACGCGAACGAAGTTGGAGAATGACATGATCGGGCGTCTCAACCACGTAGCCATCGCCGTGCCGGATCTGGCGGCAGCCACTGCGCTTTATCGCGATACGCTGGGTGCCACGGTCTCGGATCCCCAGGCGGAGCCGGATCATGGGGTGACAGTGGTGTTCATTGAGTTGCCGAATACAAAGGTCGAACTGCTCGAACCCCTGGGAGACGGATCGCCGATCGCGGGTTTCCTGGAAAAGTCACCTACGGGCGGCATTCATCACATCTGCTATGAGGTTGACGATATTCTGAGCGCGCGGGACAAGCTGCAGGCCGAGGGCGCGCGGGTTTTGGGGACGGGCGAGCCGAAAATCGGCGCTCATGGCAAGCCGGTGCTGTTTTTGCACCCAAAGGATTTCAACGGCACCTTGGTTGAGTTGGAGCAGGTCTGAGATGTCGTTCACCTCTGCCGCCGTGCTCTTCGCTGTGATCTGGGCGATGGTCTTCTACATTATCAACCCGCTCTGGCAGAAGAGCCAGTCCGAGGATGGACATGTGGTGCCCGGCAC
>JBCDAS010000035.1:0-19711 GCA_039185235.1 Pseudomonadota bacterium | reverse complement strand
TCGCGGCCACCAGATCACTTGAGATAAGGACCGAACATGGGTGAGCGATTGAAGCGCTTTGTCGCGACAGGCATCAAACCCCTCAGGTGGCTTACACTTAGCTTGCTGCGATTGAAGCCCTTCGATTTCTCGATCAAGAACCCGTTCAGCGGAAAGCGCTTCAAAGTGAATTCCTATCGCCACAAAGGATATTGGTACTTTCGGGGCGATCGTGAGAAGGACACAATGCGCTCCCTCAGATCATTGGTCGCTCGCGGAGATACCGTGATCGAGGTGGGCGGTCACATTGGCTTCGTAACACATCTCTATTCCGAGTTGGTCGGACAGACTGGAACCGTCCATGTGTTCGAGCCAGGTAAAAACAACCTCCCCTACACCCGAACAAACACGGCCGAACTGGAAAACGTCTCTCTCCATGAACTGGGTTGCAGTGATGCTTCAGGGGTGGTCGAATTCTACGAGGACTCGATCAGCGGCCAAAACAACAGTCTACGCGAAGACTTTTACGGCGTGGAGTTTGTTGCTGACAGCCATTTCTCTGCCAATGAACGCTCTGTCACCTCGATCGAGGTCGTCGCGTTGGGCGACTTTATCTCAAAGCTTGAGAGCCCACCCGATCACATCAAGGTCGATGCCGAGGGCGCTGAGTTGAAGATCCTCAACGGGCTCGGCGACTATCTTGGCAAGATCCCCTGCATGATGGTTGAGGTCACGTATGAGGTAAACGCCGTCTATGCACTGATGGCCGCTGCGGGCTACACCGCTTACGATGAAAGGCTGAGCCCGCTTTCGCCCGAAGACCGCATCACCGGAAACGTCTTCTTCCGATTATAGACCAAAATCGTTTCAAACTGAATCAGGTTGGAAAAGACTTTTGGTTCAGAGTCATATGCTTGAGCAAAATCCTAGGATCTGATTGATCCAACCAGATCTGTTTTTGCTCTAGGTCGCGCTTACGAGCGTGACGGTCTGGCCTGCAGGCGCGGAGCGTTTGATCGCCTCGACCACGCTAAGCGTCGCAAGACCCTCGACGTCCAAGACCAAGGGCGGCTCTTCGCGCGGGATCTGCCGAGGGAACTGGGCGAATTCGGGAATTAGCTTGGGTGAGGATATCTTGGAGGTCTGAGGATTATTGGGTCAGGCACCGAGGCCGGGGAAGACTTTCAGGATCCCGGCCGTCACCATCTCGATCGCGATGGCGAGCAGGATCATGCCCATCAGCCGTGTCATGATCACCCGCATCGTGTCGCTGAGGCGCTTGCCGAAGAAGGCGGCGAAATAGAAGACCGCGACCAGGATGGCGAGGATCGCAGCGATCACTCCAGCCAGGAGAACCAGACCGCCGATCCCGTCCGCGTGGCCCGCGTAGATGATGAGCGTCGCGATGCTGCCGGGGCCCACGATCATCGGGAAAGTGATCGGGTAGAAGGCCAGGCCCGAGAGATCCTTCATCTGTTCCTGCTCACCTTCGGTTCCGTGGTGCGACGAGACATTGCTGCCGTTCAGCATGTTCCAGGCGATATGGGCCAGCACCGCGCCGCCTGCGATGCGAAACTGGTCGATGGAGACGCCAAAGAACGAGATGATCTGCTGGCCTGCGATCAGGATCACGCCGCACATGATGGCCGAGTAGAGCCCCACTTGCAGCGCCAGCATGCGTTGCTGAGCGACCGTCAACGCTGTGGTCAGTGCCAGGAACAGCGGCAGGTTCACAAACGGGTTCATGATCGCGAAGAAGGCGCCAAAGGCCCGGGTCAGTTCCGCGAAATCCATGAAGCTCCCCCATCGCCGGTCGGCGCTCTGATACCTGGTTTCGCCCCTTGCTACAATGTGGCGATTGGCGTGCGGCTCTGGGCGGAGCGTTTGATCGCCTCGACGACCCGCAGCGTCGCGAGGCCCTCGGCGCCCGAGACCAAGGGCAGCTCCTCGCGCCGGATCACCCGGGCGAAATGGGCGAGTTGGCGGATGAGGGGATCGACCTCTAGGACGGTGTCTCGGGTCGCCTCGATCGGCTCCCACCAGCCGCGCGGGCCGGGATGGCGCCAGAGCTCGAGCCGGGGGATCGAGAGCGCGCCATGGGTGCCGCCGATCATATAGGCGGTCTGTTCGGTCTTGGGATAGGCCGGGTTTTCGGCCGCGGTCTGCTCCCAACTCCAGGGTGCTGTGATCGTGTCCGAGGCGGTGATGGTGCCAATCGCGCCATTGGCGAAGCGCAGCAGGGCGGCGGCGGTATCTTCGACCGGATTGGCGCGGATGGCGTTGGACTCGATTGCGGTGACCTCGACGATCTCACCGCAGAGATGGCGCAGAAGGTCAATATCGTGGATCAGGTTGATGAAGACCGGCCCGGCACCCGGTTGGCGGCGCCACGCGACCTCGAAATAGCTGTCCGGTTTGTAGATCCAAAAGCTCGCATGGGCGGCGACGAGGCGGCCGAGATCGCCGGCCTCGATCCGGGCCTTAGCCTGGGCGATCAGCGGGTTGTGGCGCCGGTGATGGCCGATCAGGACCGGGATATCAGCGCGGGCGGCTGCGGCCACGATCTCCTCGGCAGCGCCAAGCGTATCGGCGATGGGTTTCTCGATCAGAACCGGCAGGCCCGCGGCAATCGCGGTCAGAGCATCGGCGCGGTGATGCTGGTTTGGCGTTGCGATCAGGATGCCATCGGGCCGGATCCCGGTCAGCAGCGCCGAGAGGCTCGGGTAGCAGGGCACGCCCATTGATTTGGCAAAGACCTGAGCCTCGGCCGCCGGGTCCGCGATGGCCGCGAGCTGAGCAAAGTCAGTGGCCTGGAGAAGCTCGGCATGGCGCCGCCCGATCAGCCCGGCGCCCACCAGCGCGATGGAGAGTGTCGTCATGCCAAGAGAAGGCGCCAAAATCCCCGCTTTGGCAAGTCAGCGCCGGAGCTTCCGCGCCCCGGCCCACATCATGCCAAGCCCGCCGAGCAGCAAGGGCAGGCTTGCGGGCAGCGGGATCTCGGTAAAGCCCGCGATGGTGAGGTCATAGGCGAGCGTCTGCCCGTTGGTATTGATCCCGCGCCCGATGGTGCGGATCTCGAACAGCCCAGTGCTGATCGAGAGGGTCGAGCTGTCAAAGACCTCGCGATCGCCATCGCCTGCCGAGTAGAGAAGCTGGCTCACCAGATCGCCGCCAGTCCCCCCGGCGCGGATCTCGATGCGCCCTTGGGCGAGGTTTGAGCCACTGGTCTGACGGCTGCCATCCAATGTCACCCGAAAGGGCGAGGTGAAGGTTACGAGGATCGGGTCCTCGCCGCCCGCGAGCCCGCCAAAGACCTGGATCACCTCCTCGGCGCCAAAGGGCCCAGTGAATGCGCCTGCACTGGCAAAAGCGGCATTCAGGTCATCCGGGCTTGCTTGTCGGAACTGCTCATCGGTTGCATCGACCACCACCATCGCGCCTGCGATCGTGGTCGCCACACCGCCCGGGGCCCGGCTATCCTCGGCAATCGCGAGGGTCACAGCGCTTGCTTGCGTGCTGCAAAATGCGATGGCAATGAGCGCCATAACCCCGCCAAATCTCTTCAGGTCGATACGCATGCAACCTCCAAACCTACTCAATCGCCAAGCTATCAGTTGTCGACTTGTCGGTATAGCTTGTTGACTGAGCCAATTTGTCCGAATTTGAGAACCCAAGACCTCAAATGACACGGCGCCGGGAGAGGCCCAATCCGAGCGCCGCCAACAGGAGCGGCAGCGTCATCGGTAGAGGCACCGCGGTGAAGCTGATATCGTAGTTCAAGCTCCCGGAATTGGGTTCGTTGATGTTTCCCAGTACCCGAAACTCAAAGAGACCGCTGATCGGGCCCGAGGCAATCGTGCGAGTGTCGAACAACAGCACGTCGCGATCCCCGGCCTCGAAAGCATCGAGGACTTGCAGGATCACCTGATTGCCCCGCGTGATCTGAAATCCACCGCCATTGGGGGAGTTGACCCCCCGGTCCTCGACCGCGAGCAGGGTGATGGTGAAGGCGGTCGCAAAGTTCACCAGCAGCGGGTCTTGGCCTGCCGCGAGCACACCAAACATCAGGAGCGTATCGCTCGGGCCAAAGACCGGCGTGGCGAGAAGCGCATTCGCATTGGTCGGCATATTCTGATTGAACTGATTATCGGTCGCCCCGGCCGCGAGGGAGGTGGGATTACCAAAGACATCCTCGATCACCAGATTGCCCGGAGGGCCCGCGGTGCGCGCCGTCTCGGCAATCGTCCGGGTCACGGCACCGGCGGGTTGGCAGGCCGTGCTGAGGAAAACGGCGCAGACAGCCGCGACGAATGCTTTCCCAAAGCCCTGCATCTCTGACACTCCGACTGCCCCACTAGCCGATGCCGACAAGACCTGGGTCGATCCCAGGTGCATCGCAGCCGCTATCGCACCGATTTATGACCGAAACGAGGCGGCCCGTTGGCTCACGCGCCGAGCCCGAGGCGCATCGCAACCCGGCGAATAGGCGTGATCTCGGAGATCGCCTTCAACCCGATCCGGCGCAGATCGCGCAACGGCTGCGCCTCGGCCTGCGCCGCGCGGTTGAGAGCATCGACCCCGGCCACCCGCAGCAGGATATCCGGCAGCCGCCGCCTGGCATAGGCAGAGAGGCAAGCATCCGAGCCCGGATCCTCGGCGGCTTCGATCATCTGGGCGAGGCATTCGATGTCAGCGAAGCTCATATTCAGCCCCTGCGCCCCGATCGGCGGGATCACATGGGCGGCCTCGGCGATCAAGGCCAGCCGCGGTGCCGTGAGGCGAAGGGCAACCTGGCCGATAATCGGCCAAATCGCTCGATCGCCGGTGATCTCGAGCGGGCCAAAGATCTGCATGGTTTCGCGGGTGATCTCGGCGGAGAGAGCGGCATCCTCCATCGCGTATAGCCCAGCGGCCCGCGGGCCGGGGGTCATCCACACCACAGAGGAGGTCGGGCGCCCATCGCGATCGGGCATCGGCACCAGGGTGAGCGGCCCGCCGCTGCGGTGGATCTCGGTCGAGATCCCCTCATGCGGGCGCGGATGGTGAACCGCGAAGACCAGCGCTTTTTGACCATAGTGCCAGCGGCGCACGGGCAGGTTCGCCGCCGCGCGCAGGGTCGAATTGCGGCCATCGGCAGCGATCACAAGCTTTGCTGCGATCTGCGTGCCATCGGCCAGGCGGGTAATCCGCTCATGCATCCGGGTCAGGGATCCGGTTGCCGGGCTGGTGAACTGGCGGATGCCAAGCGCTGCGACCCGCGCCTCGAGCGCTGCCCGAATAGCGGTGTTCGCGACGTTCTGGCCAAAGGGCCGGGCCGAGATCTCCTCGGCGCGGAAATCCGCCGTCTCACGCGGGCATCGCTCAACCCCGCCAGCATCGATCAGGCGCATGACCTCAAGCGCCGCGGCCTCTGCTGACAGCTCGGACCAAACGCCCGCCTTGCTCAGCGTGTCGAGACCGGGCTGCAGGATTGCGGTGGTGCGCAGATCCGGATCCTCTGGGACCGGTGGGGCGACCACCGCCACCCCATGGCCGGAGGCACCAAGACGGCATGCAGCGGCAAGCCCGGCAAGACCCCCTCCGGCGACGAGAATATCTGTGCGTTCCATATCCAAGACGGTAGGTCGGAGGCCCCTTCCCCTCAACCCCGAAGGCTTTGGAAAAACTGCCGCAGGAGGGCGGCGGCCGCGGTTTCCTCAAGCCCCGAGATGACCTCGGGCGCATGGTGGCAGGTGGGTTGGTCAAAGACGCGAGCACCATGATCGACACCGCCGCCCTTGGGATCGGGCGCGGCATAGTAGAGCCTGCGAATGCGGGCGAGGCTGATCGCGCCGGCACACATGGCACAAGGCTCAAGCGTGACATAGAGATCGCAATCGGAGAGCCGCTCATTGCCCAATCGCGCCGCTGCCGCGCGGAGGACCAGGATCTCCGCATGGGCTGTTGGGTCTTGCGTCGCGCGAACGCGGTTGCCATCGGCAGCTATGACCTCGCCCGCCCGGGCGATCACAGCACCGACAGGGGTCTCACCCCGCTTTGCAGCGGCTTTGGCCTCGCGCAGGGCTGCTTGCATATGGCTCTCAAACATGGCGCCAACTTGCCCGGACACAGAGCTGGATCAAGCAAAAGGTTGCCTGACGAGGGGCAGAGCGATACGGGAAAGGCTCGGGTGGGTGGGTGTCGCGGTGCCGCAGGCGCCGCGCAGTTACCCCCTGAGCCTCTAAATCATCGCGGCCAGGGGGGCAACTGCGCGCCCACTTCGTGGACGCGACACCCGCCCACCCGGGCCTTGACCAGGACAGCCCATGACCAAAAGCCTCTCCCCACCCGAGCGCATCGCAAAGCGCATTGCCCGCGCGGGCCTTGCTTCGCGCCGCGAGGCGGAGCGGATGATCGAGGCAGGCCGGGTCAAAGTGAATGGAAAGCTGATCACCAGCCCTGCCTTGAACGTCACAACGCAGGATCGGATCCTGGTCGATGGCAAGCCCCTGGCCGAGGCCGAGACAGCCCGGCTATGGCGCTATCACAAGCCCGCCGGACTTGTCACAACCGATCGCGACGAGAAAGGCCGGGCCACGATCTATGACCGGTTGCCCGAGGATCTGCCCCGGGTGATGTCCGTCGGGCGGTTGGATCTGACCTCGGAGGGTCTCTTGCTCCTGACCAATGACGGCGCGCTCAAGCGGAAACTCGAGCTGCCCGCGACCGGATGGATGCGCAAATACCGCGTCAGGGTCCATGGCAACCCGACCGAGAGCACCCTCGCCCCGCTCGGCCGCGGGATCACCATCGAGGGTGAGAGGTTCCAACCAATGACTGTGACGCTCGACCGCCAACAAGGGGCCAATGCTTGGCTCACATTGGGCCTGCGCGAGGGGCGCAACCGCGAGATCCGCCGGGCAATGGAGGCGCTGGGCCTCACTGTCAACCGCCTGATCCGGGTCAGCTACGGTCCATTCCAATTGGGCGACCTCAAACAAGGTGAGGTTGTGGAGATCAAACAAAAGGTCATTCGCGACCAAATTGGGACAGATTTCAGGGGGTAAGACAGGCAAAGCTCAGGTTCTTGGTTTTGCATCGGCCCCGGTTTGGTGGTAAGGGTTTCTTAGGTATAGGGGTGATTGGGGATCTCCGTGTGAGAGACCTTGTCCTGAGGAGATCGAGATGAAACTCACAGCTATCGTGGCAGCCGCCGCTCTTGCCATTGGTCAGATCGCGCCGGCTTATGCTCAAGCGCCGGTGCAGGCGACGACGACTTCTGAGACGGTCGAGAAGGGTGGATTGGCCCGTGCGCCTCTGGATGACATCGGCGAGCTTGAGGCGACTGCCATCATCACCATCATCATCCTGCTGGGCGTTGGCTTGGCGATCGGCCTGGGTGGCGGGAACAGCGATAACACCTCGACACCAAATACCAACTAATCTCACACAATCCGAAACGCAGGCCCGGTTCGTCCGGGCCTTTTGCGTTTCCGGGGTTTATCGGGTGTGCGACAAGGTCGCGTTCATTCAGCCGCCGAAGGGCCGGATGATCTCGACCGTCATGATCGGCTGTTTCGGGCTCACCCATTGTTCCGAGCGCCAGATGAACCCGGTCTCCGCCTCAACCCAATAGGTATTGCTGACCTGGCGATAGGCATTGACGCAGGTCTCGGTCACTTGGACGGTCTCGAAGAACAGCTCGTAGATCTCCAACAGCTCGCTCTCGCCGCGGCTAAACTGGCAGGTGAGGGCGATGATGAACTCCTCACCATCGCGGACTTTGTACTGATAGACCCGGTCGACCACCGCAGGCCAGGCTGCGAGCGGGGTCTGGTTCACGATCGGATCATCGGTCTGGGTCTGCAGCCCCTTTAGGTCATAGCCAAAGGCAATCGTGCTGCTGATCGCGCCACCCTGGAGCACCAATCCACGCCGGGTCGGATCGAGATAGGTGAGATAGGGCCCGTTCTTGGCAATCGGCACGATGAAGACGGGCTGGTTCTCGCCAACCTCGAGCGCCAGAAGGGCGGAGCGGATCTGGTCGAGCTCGGCCCGGCTGGGCCGCGCCCGGGGCTCGGCTTCCTCGCCGAAACTCTGCTCGAAGACCAGGCGCCCGACGCGGAGCGAGTCGTTGTCGCCCTGCTCGGTGCACGCGGTCACAGCCAGAACAGCGATCAGAGCCAAACGGGGGAGAAGCGCGTTCAACATCAGTCCCAGAAGCTCCCCCAATTGGCCCGCAGCGCCTGGCGGTCGAAATCCTCGACCGTGGGATAGAGCCGGTTGGCCACCTCCAGCCGTTGGCCGCCATCGCGGGTCAGGGGGCGCAGCGTGGTCGAGAAGGCGGTGCGCGTCTCGATCGGCAGGAACCAGTTGAACGGGATGGTGATGAAGAGACCCTTGTCGAACGAGCCTTCGCCGAACTCATCAAACGGCACATCGGTGAAGGTCGCAAAGCCGCCGATCTCCCAGCCATTGGCAAAGCGCCGCTTGACCGTGATCGTCGCGCCATAATCGCCCGCCAGATAACGCCCAGCATCGATCTGGCCGAAGAGCCCATAGAAGCCCGTATCCCAATAGACCGAGGCATGGCCGGTGATGATGTCATAGTCCTGGAACGAGAACAGCGTCTCGGTCGTGCGCTGGCGGGCATAGTTCACATCCGCACCCAGGCCCCAGCTTTGGTTCGCGGGTTTCCAGAGAACCTCGGCGCCGACCCCGCCGAATTGGCGCTCGAAGAACCCGCCCGAGATGCGGCCATAGATGTCGTCATCCAGCTTGGTCACGAAATCGCCGGTAAAGCGCAGCAGCGCCGGTTCGCCATCGCGCAGGTAATCAGCGAAATCCGAGCGCACCCGAGGTAGGATCGAGTCGGATTCCGTCTCGATCTCATCCAGATTGCCGATCACCCGTTGCGACAGCCGGGCATTGACCGAGAGCCCAGGCAAGAACTCAACCCCACCACCGGCCTCGATCGCCAGATCGGCGCGCAGTGGTTGATCCGGGTCAAACGCGTTGATCGGCACGTCCGGATTGATGAACCAGCTAAAGCGCGGGAAGCTCTCGGTGATCTTTGGGTCGTTGAACTCGGAAAACGGCCTTGCGTCTTTGACATTGGCGGTCAACCAGGTGCGCCGGGCCGCATCCGGGCGGTTGGCCTGGGCTTCAAGCTCGGTGCGGTTCAGGATGACCGAGACGACCGGCAGGGATTGCTCGACGGCCACGATCTCGAAGGTCTCGACCGAGGGCGGCATGGTCCGCGACAGGGCACGCGCGGTGCGGCCAAGCGCCCGAGGTGTCTCGCGATAGCGGTAATTCTCGATATAGACCGAAACCCGGTTGGGCTGGATCTCGATCCCGAAAAGGCCGAGTTGGTCGGCATCCAGTTCCGCCACCAGGGCCTCGACGATCTGGGTGCGGCGCGTCTCGTTCGAATGCCAGTCGGTCGCATAATTCTGCGAGGCAGATTGCGTGAGCCGGATCGCCTCTTGCCCCGCCGGGCGCAGCGCGATGGTGCAGAGCGTTTGCCCCTCGGCATGGCGGAAGGTGACGACATCGATCACGCCGAACTCCGCATCGATCGCGGTCGCGGCATTGGTCGGGCAGGCATAATCGGCCGAGGGCGGCAGCACCGCCTCGGCCCAGCGGACATTGCCGATGCGCTTTTCGATCGTCACATCGGTGATGCCGGTTGCATCAAAGGACTGCGTTGTCGTGGTGGCCGCGACCAGATCCTCGACCCTGCCGAGCGAGGTGACCTCTGCATCGGATTTCGACCGCTCGATCAGGGGCTGCGGGCCTTGCTGGTTCTCGGTCGGGGAGAGCGGTTTGAACGGGTTGCCGGTCAGGGTCAGCCGGACGCCGAAGCTGGAGCCATACATGTAATAGGCGCCAAGCTCGACCCCATCCAATGGGCGATACTCGACGCCGAAATTGGCCGGGATGTTGATGTCGATCTGGCCCGCCGCATCCTCGAAATCATAGTCGTCGCTGACAAGCTCGGCCTTGAGCGAGAGGCCCTCGATCGGGGTTTGGTATTCGAACCCGCCAAAGAGGCCGACATCCTCGCCCGAGAAGTAGTCGCCAAAGTTCACATCCCCGCCCTGGCCGCTATTCGCGCCGCGGGTCTCGAACCGGTCCGCGATCCCAGTGAGCGGGTTCGACAAAGCTTGGATCGAGGCAAGCCGGCCCCAGCCGACACCGCTCGTCACCTTCAAATCACCATCGAGGAAAGTTTTGGTGGCGACCAGATACTCCCCCTGGAAGAGGCCAGTCCCCAGAAAATCCTGCAAGCCGATGGCGAAGGAGGGGTAGTAGCGCGCCTCCTCGATCAATTGCAGGCGGACATCGAAACTGCGGTCAAACAGCGTCGATGTATTGCCGAGCGAGACCGTGGGATCGGCCAGATCGCGCAGCGCTGAATAGCGGAAGGCAACCTCAAGCCCTGGCAAGATGGTCGCCGCCAGCGTGTTGCGGAAAAACCCGTTATGGTAAGAGGTCGTGAACGAGACCTGGGCGTCGGGCTGGACCTCGGCGGTTGGGATCTCGATCAGGCCGGTGACGCCGTAATTGTTGTAGGAGGGGCGCAGCGGGCCTGCGGCCTCGACCACTTCCGGCTCTTCCGCTGGGATCTGAGGTGGTGTGAAGGCAACAGCACAGGCAGAGAGGAAGGCCACCCGGCCCCTCCCAAACGCTTTGACGCCCTTGGTTCTATGCCCCCTTACCACTGTGCCCTCTGCTTTTCCGGCGACCATACGGATCGAAGTGGTTAACGACAAGGCTTCTGTGCCAAGGCGGGGGCGAGTTCCCGCCAGCCATTGCAGATTTCACGCAGCCGAGTGAAGAACCCCGGTGGCCAGGCTCAGCTCCCGCGCCTAAATCCCTGACAAGTTGGTCAGATTCGAAGCGGCACATGGCCGATCTTGTTCCGGCAGCCCAGTGGCTGGGTTGGCCGATGGCGATCTTGATCTGCACGCTTGTGTGGAGCGAGGCGCTGGCGCGAAAGCCCAAGCTGGCGACGCGCCGGATCGAGGTGTTGCGTCGCCGCCTAGAGCTGGTTGCGCTTGTTCTGCTTCTTCAGCTTGCCGCATTTGATGCGGCAGGTGGCGAGGCGGTCTTCCTGCCAGGCTTGGGCATAGTAGCTGGCAAAGGGCTCATCGGCCATGATCTCAGCCAGGGGGCGGTTGCGGATGTTGAAGCGGTCTTTCGCGAGCCCGTGGTCCGTATGGAAAGCTGTCTCCTCGATCGAGCCGGTCATCCAGCAACAGGCGGAGACGACACCATGGGCGGAGATATAGGGCGAGTTTCGCCGGGCTGATTTGCAGTCGATCCCTTGGGTAAGCTCGAGCGGTCGGTCGGCTTCTTCGGGCGGGGCGATGGTGAGCGTTCCATCCTCGGTCAGGCGGAAATCGGCGGCTTTGCGTTTGGGCTCCCAATATTTGCCGGGCGAGCCGTCCGGTTTTTGGAAGTGGAATTCGCCTTTGGGGCCAAAGCGGATCGAGTCAATCAGCGTGAACCCGTCAAAGCCAAGCGCGCGGGAGCGGGTATGGGCTTCCTCCACCTGATGCTCGTTATGGCCGAACAGGATGAAATGCCATTCGGCCCTGGCGCCGGTGGCGATGAAGGCCTGGGCGTTCTCGATGATCTTCTCATAGGAGGTGCCGATCCGGTAGAGATGGGTCGTGTCCTCCAACCCGTCGATATGCAGCTCCAGCGTGGAGTCGGTGCGCGCCATCGCCCGGCCCATCCGCGCCCACCAATCGGGCTTGCGCAAGCTGCCATTGGTGGCGATCGCGACGCCCACTCCGTGATCGGTGAGATGTTCCACGATCTCGAGCAGCTCAGGGGCTGCCAGCGGATCGCCATAGGCGCCGCCGAAGATCACCTTCTCGGTCTGGGCACAGAAGGCGGGGGTGAAATGCTGCTGAAAGTCCGCGAGGGACAGTTCGACATTATGGACGACATCCCGGTTGGTCCGGCACTGGTCGAGATGATTGGTCCGCGGGCACATCGGGCAGCGGGCGTTGCATTTATCCGTCAGCTCGATGTGGAACGTATAGGGCCGCGCGGGCGAGAACATCGCGGTCGTTCGCAGTTTGGGTTTCGTGTCCAGCATGTCTCGATCCGAGGCCTTTAAATGACATCGGGCCTAGCGCTTGGAATGTCAATTCACGAGGCGGCTTAAGCCGACCTGCCGACGGCTTCTGCCCCCCAGTTCATGACGGCGGCTCACCGTTTGATCAGACGTTCAGTCTCGAGCAGTTGACTGCCAAGATCCATGACGAGGGACCGAACCGCCTGGAGCGCCACATCAGCCGCGGCATCGAACTGCAACCCCTCATCGCGCAGATCCTCGGCGAAACCCAAGACATTGCGGAGGATCGGCAGCATGTCGCGCGCCGTCTGGACACGGTCGCTCGCCAGATCGGCGATGTCGTCAGAGGCGCCTGAGCCGATGAAGTGGAAGCTGTCGCCGGTCATCGCAGTTTCGGTCGCGTCACGGTCCGCATTCATCTCGGCCAGTTCGATCGCCTGGGCGCTGAGCAGGATGCTGGCCAACAAGGCTTTGTCGGGGGCGAAGATCCCGAGATACTTCCCAGATTTCGTCAGATCGTTCATCGCCTGGACGAAATCCATGACCACGTCATCCGCCCGGTCCAGCGTCTGGTCGAGCATCTCGGAAGCTGTGGCGAGCGCGGCATCTTCCTGAAGGTCCGAGGCGGTCGCAAACTTGGGCGCATCATCATAGAGCTCGAGGTCAAGTTCGGCCCGCTCGCTGGTTTTGGGGATCTCGGTCTCGAAGGAGAGATCCATAGCGGTCTCCGGCGCCATCTGGGCGTCGATCGTGTCAGTTTCAAAGATAAAAAGGTCCATATCCGGTCTCCAAGTTCCGTTTCCAGGACCGGATCTATCCGTTGGTACAGCGGGCTTCAGTATCACCTGTTACGATCTAATCGGTGGAGGTGGCGCGATCTCGAACCCAGCGGAATGCGGGCAGAGGGCCCGCATACACCTTTGTTTGGCGCCCTCCCGGGCGCGCCCCCACCCCGGCCCTCCCCGTTGGGGAGGGGGCGCTGGATGGCTGGTTTTCGCTCTGGTTGTTGTTTTGGCGGGCGGGGTTGTAGGATCACTGGATCTCGCTCAGAACCCAGGCGGCGAATCCATGGGTTAAGATCAAGATGGCGATCCGGATGGACCCACTCTGCCGCCACAGTTTGATCAGCGGTTCGCGCTGATCCTCGTTTTCTTCGAAGAGTTCTACGGCCTCGATCCCGTTGTCTCCGAGATGCCAGACGAGGAAAACCAATCCCGCGCAAAAGAGAACCGTTAGCACAAGCGCAAGGGAGCCCGCCGAGGCGACTTGTTGCGCGAACTCTTCGTTGCCCATCGCGAACAAGAATGCGTAGGTCTGAGCCACGGAAAACGCGGTCAGACCGTTTGCAAGGGACCAAAGCCGCGCTTCTCTCAGCTTCATAAGCTCCATCGATAATCTCCTTCCGTTAAATGCTGTGAGTCTAACATGGAGCATGCGTGCAGCAGACCTAAACCGCCGGTAGTCCTTGTTTCGCCGCTGAGCGCAATATATTGTGCTTGGCCCCGTTAAAGGAGTCGCCCATGTCCGCCTTTGCTGCCCCGATTGCCGAACAGATCTGGGATATGAAGTACCGCCTGAAGGATGCTGATGGCGCGCCGATTGATCTTGACGTCGAGGACACTTGGCGCCGGATCGCGCGGGCTTTGGCCTCGGTCGAGGCGGAACCGGCGGATTGGGAGGCGCGGTTCTATGACGCTTTAGAGGGGTTCAAATACCTCCCCGCCGGGCGGATCGTGGCGGGGGCGGGCACCGAGCGGTCGGTGACGCTGTTCAACTGCTTTGTCATGGGGACGATCCCGGATTCGATGTCCGGCATTTTCGAGAACCTGCGCGAGGCGGCCTTGACCATGCAGCAGGGCGGCGGGATCGGCTATGACTTCTCGACCCTCAGGCCAAAAGGGGCGCCTGTGCAGGGCGTGGCGGCGGATGCCTCAGGCCCGCTGAGTTTCATGGATGTCTGGGACGCGATGTGCCGGACGATCATGTCGGCAGGCTCGCGCCGGGGCGCGATGATGGCGACCATGCGCTGCGACCACCCGGATATCGAGGATTTCATCGCGGCCAAGCAGGACGCGGCGCGGCTGCGCATGTTCAATCTCTCGGTCCTGGTCACCGATCCCTTCATGGAGGCCGTGAAGACCGACGGCCCGTGGGAGCTGCAATTCGACGGCCGGGTCTATCACACGGTCCAGGCGCGTGATCTTTGGAACAAGATCATGCGCGCGACCTATGAGTATGCCGAGCCGGGGGTGATCTTCATCGACCGGATCAATGCTGAGAACAACCTGCATTATGCCGAGAGCATCGCCGCTACCAACCCTTGTGGCGAGCAGCCCCTGCCGCCCTATGGCGCCTGTCTCTTGGGCTCGATCAACCTGGCCGCCCTGGTGCAGGACCCGTTCGCCGAGGCGGCCGGGATCGACGAGGCGGCGCTGGCCGATCTGGTCGCAACCGCGATCCGGATGATGGACAATGTGGTGGATGCCTCGCGCTTTCCGCTGGAAGCGCAGGCGCGCGAGGCCGCGGCGAAGCGGCGGATCGGGCTGGGGGTCACGGGGCTCGCCGATGCGCTGTTGATGTGCCGGTTGCGCTATGGGTCGGATCAGGCGGCGGCGCAAACCGCGCGCTGGATGGCCCTGATCGAGGAGGCGGCCTATACAGCTTCGATCAAGCTGGCGGAGGAGAAGGGGCCCTTTCCCCTTTTCGACCGGGACCAGTACCTCGCGGGCGCCCATATCCAACGCCTGGCCGAGCCGATCCGCGCGGGGATCGCCGAGCACGGGATCCGCAACGCATTGCTCACGTCAATCGCGCCGACCGGGACGATTTCGCTCTTTGCCGGGAATGTCTCGTCAGGGATCGAGCCGGTTTTTGCCTATAGCTACACCCGCAAGGTGCTGCAGAAGGACGGCTCGCGGACGGAAGAAGAAGTGGTCGACTACGCAGTCGCCAAATTCCGCGAGATCCATGGCGATGTGGAGCTGCCGGAGTATTTCGTCTCCGCCCAGACACTCGACCCCTTGGATCATGTGAAGATGCAGGCGGTGGCGCAGCGCCATATCGACAGCTCGATCTCCAAGACGATCAACTGCCCCGCGGATATCTCGTTCGAGGCGTTCAAGGATGTCTACGCCCAGGCCTATGAGAGCGGGTGCAAGGGCTGCACCACCTACCGCCCGAACGCAGTCACAGGCTCGGTCCTGACGGTGGCCGAGGAGGCGCCCGCGCCGCAACCCTCGTCAGATGGCGATGTCGTCTATATCGCCGAGCCGCTTAAACGCCCCGAAGCGCTGGAGGGCCGGACCTACAAGCTGAAATGGCCCGAGAGCCCGCATGCGATCTATGTCACCATGAACGACACGATCGTGGGCGGGCACCGGCGGCCGTTCGAGATCTTCATCAACTCGAAGAATATGGAGCACTACGCCTGGACCCTGGCGCTGACCCGGATGATCTCGGCGGTGTTCCGGCGCGGCGGCGATGTGAGCTTCGTGGTCGAGGAACTGAAAGCGATCTTCGACCCGCGCGGCGGCGCCTGGCTGGCGAACCCGGCCGAGGGCGGTCGGTCGGAATACGTGCCCTCGATCTTGGCCGCCATCGGCGGTGTGATCGAGCGTCACCTGATCGAGATCGGCTTCATCGCAGGAAGAGGCATGGCCCGCGGAACCGACCCCGCCGCCGAACGCATGGTGGTCGGCGGCACAACCCCCGCCGCCTGCCCGACCTGCGGCAGCTTCAACCTGGAGATCAAAGAAGGCTGCGAAGTCTGCCGCGACTGCGGGCATTCGAAATGTGGGTGAAGTCATAAGATAATCTGAGGTTCGATTTGAGCTTAAAATTCTATTCAAGAGCAGGGCAGGTTTTAGTTGGTGATTTTTCCAACCTCAAAGAACCTGAAATAAACAAGATTAGGCCGATAATCATCATTTCACCGAAGCTGCCTTATCGACCTGATCTTGTTGCAATTGTACCGATAAGTTTGACCGCACCAAGACACAAACTGCCTTTCGTGTATCAACTTTCTAAAAACTATCACCCGAACGAAGAGGACAGTTTGCCGTGTTGGGCGAAGGCCGATTTGATAATGAACATCTCGGTAAAGCGCTTAAGTGGCTTCAAGGTCGACCGACGGCGGTATATCTATCCACGCCTCAGTAGCGAGGACCTCGCCGGCGTTAGGCATGCGGTGCTATGCGGGCTGGGGCTAGATCGATAATTGAAAAATAATCCTGTTAGGAATATATACGCCATGTAACCTGGTCGTCGGGCATTAAGACCTAGCTTGCTAGGCAGGCTGCTCGCCGGGCAATGACAAGCCTTGAGTAGCCTAGATATTGTCAACGTCCCTTAGCCCCGCCTTGAGCGGGGTTAAGTGTTAATCGGCTTGAAAAGCTGGAACCATTTTGACCGATACAAGCAAAATCACCGTTAAGCTGCCGCATTTGAATGTGGAGTTTGGGGCATCTACTCGGCGAACCCTGCTGCTCGTCTGAGCATAGCTCCGTCGTGTCACGATGCGGCCCTTGGCCTGGGTTGCTTTTTCTTCGACGTCGTCGTGTTCGCCAGTGGCCCGATCTATCGCTTCGCGCTGTTCCGGCCGCGCTTGGCCATGTTCGCCGGGTTGACGCACGGCTCTGCATCCCCGCCTGCGCCTGGTCTCTCACCTGCTCAGCAAATGGCCGTCTTCGGGGCGGGCCCAGGTTGTGAGGCCAGGGATTTCCCCGAATCTCTGGTAATCGAGTTCCGTCAACAGCGGCGCGCAACGATTGGGCAGGTCTTCGATCAGGATGATGGGCGCTGTTCGTGCGATCGTCTCACGCGCGCCCTGGAGGGCCGCATACTCACCGCCTTCGATGTCGAGATGCAGGAGCGCGAGGTTCTCGATCCCAAGACTGTCGATGGTCATCATGCTCACCGCTTGACCGACCTCGTCGACTTGGGACGCGCCACCTCGATGAGGCCCATTGCGCAGACCCGTGTTCAATCGCACCAGCCCAGGTTCGGCGCCGAGCGCTGCGTTGAAGATAATCGTGTTCTCCAACCCATTCGCCTCGATACAAAGCTTGGCGAGAACGTAGCTCTCGAGCACGGGTTCAAAGGCCCAGACGCGGTTCTGGCAGGCCTGTGAGAAGCTGGGCAGCATGTCGCCAAAGAACACACCCGCATGAACCAGGTCACCGGGCTTTCTGGCCAAGACCTGGGCGACCAGCAGATGGGTCTCCGGCTCGAACAGATCCCCTTCTAGGATCGCCGTCGCCGCCGGGCGATGCTGGGCAAACTCTGGTACAAAGAACGTCCCGTGGCGGGAAGCGATCCGTTGGAACGGGATTGAGAACAAACGATCTGAAACCCAGGTCTGGAGGTCTTTGACGCTTTGGTTCGAGGGGTCGGCTTGTAGAGCTTCCGTCATCGCAACCTTTGATCCTATAACACGGTCGGGCAAACATTTGAGGGTCTATCATGACTGAAACGAAACTCACCGCCAAGCTGCCGCATTTGGATGTGGAGATGACCCGGGCCGAGCATCCCGATGGTGGCGCTGAAGTGATTACCATGCGGATGACGGCGGTGCCTTCGTTCGAGGCGTTTGGCGATCATCTGGTCGACCGGGCCCTGCCATTCACACCGATGGCGATGATGGCACCTTGGATAAGCCCGCAGATGAACCCAATGCTCGCTTGGGCGCAGATGGCGCAAGCGGCATGGGCGCCTTTTCTGCCGCCAATGGCGCGGGCCATGCTGGAGGATCGGCGTGAGGCCGGACCGGAGCACGCAGAGGATGCCTAGTCACATCCTCACCAGACCGCCGCGCGCTTGCTGAGCCGGGATTTGGCCGCTTCCCTGACGGGCCTCCCTGGAACCACGGTTCTTCGAAGGGCTTGGTTGATCAAAGCTGCGTCTATTGGGGCGCTGTCGCAGAATAGGTGAAGTTCAACTTATCCATATTGCCGATCATGATGGTCTGCTTCTGCTCCTTGCGATAGCAGGCCCATTTCGTGCTCCGGGAGGTCATACAGTGGGTCCAGTAGACCGGCGACTGATCCAAAAGCTGCTTCAAGAGAGCAGGACCCGGCAATTGCAGATCATCGATCAAAAGCAACCCGCCTTGCTTCAGCGCGAGGTTGAGCCCGACAAAATCGCTAAACACACTTGGCATCGCATGGTTTCCATCAATCAGCGCGATATCGCATGTGGCCTCGCCGAGCTCCAACATGGCTTTTATCAGCAGCGTTTCGCTGGTGCCGTCGAATGCGGTCCACCGACCATCGATATCGACTGCATTCTCGGTGAAATACGTCTTCATGTTGTCGAGAACATCCGAGAGCGAAAACGACATGACCTCAAAATCTCGGCAAAGAAACCAAAGGGTCGAAAGACCTGCTCCGGTTTCAATGAAGAGGGGTCGCTTCTGTGAACTTGTGTCGAGCGACGCAAACTCGCGCAGAACCATGTCAAAGTCTTCGAAATCGGATCTGACGAAGCCACCTGTTTGCGGCTGTCCAAGCCAGAAGTGAAACGCGGGCGGGGTCTCGAGAGTGACCGTTTCCAGTTGCTTGACGTCCATCTTCTGCTCCCGTTTTTGGAATGGCCGTATTGTGAAGCGGCTCAGATGCAACTTCGGATCCAATCGCTTTTCAACGATCTCTCAGGCAGGTGCAAGCTCCTTATCCGTCGCCGTTTCGGCATGTCCGAAGCTCCCATGCGCGCATTCTGGGCCCGGACGTATGCGAGCGGCATTTCAACTGCGGCCAGTGATCTGCCACCCTCAAGCGGCCGCAGTTTTGGGGCATCCAAGCCGCTTTCTGCGGCGGTTAGTAGAGTTTCTTGAAGTCTAGACACAAGGTCGAGCCAGCGCTGGGTTCGCGGACTGCGACCTCTGACAGCGAACTGCAAGCGGTTCTCCTCGATACTCTCTTGAGCTTAAGTCGGTTGCTCATGAGGAGACACGTGAACCTACTTAAAACAGGGCTTTGTGCCTTTCTACTCGCATGCTGCTCGGTCTTTTCGGCACAGGCGATCCCGGTGCAGTGGACGCTGCAGAATGTGACCTTCGACGATGGCAGGACGGCGACCGGGTCGTTCATCTTTGACGAAGACACCTCGGCCTATAGCGCCGTGGACATCGTCACCTCTGGCAGCAACGGCGCCCGTTACACGCGTGTCCAGTCCACCTCGGTTTTGATCGGCACAGGTTTTACCGCTCTGTCCGACACGGGTGGGGGCTCGCCCACTGGCGAAACGCTTCTCACTCTTGGGTTTGCTTCACCAGGGCTAACGGACAGCAGCGGATCCGTGATCCTACTTCAGTTTGTGACGATAGAGGAGATCTGCAGGAACCCGGGTTGCACCGGAGGAGCCACCCCTTTTCGTCAACTTATTGATTCAAGTGCGCCGACACCTTCCGTTTCCGCAACACCAGTGCCCCTGCCTGCAACGGCATTCCTGCTGGGCGCGGGCGTTCTCGCGCTGTTTCGGATCAAACGCGGATCGCGCTTGGTCATGTGAGGATCGGACTTCGACATATCGCAAACAAAACACCCCCGCAGTTTTGGCTGCGGGGGTGTTTTTTGGGTGATGTGTTTAGAGAGGTTTGCTTGTTTTTTATTGGTCTGGCGGTGACCTACTCTCCCACGTCTTGAGACGCAGTACCATTGGCGC
>JBCDAS010000034.1:0-19890 GCA_039185235.1 Pseudomonadota bacterium | reverse complement strand
CAGAAGGCAAGCGAATTTACCAGACTGAAACCCTTTCAGACGATAATCTTCAGCAAGTTCAAAAGTGCGTTCTGCACGGATTGATCCTGTCAGCTTTGACACGGCATGTGTGAATACGTATGTCCTAAACGTCGCCGCGCTGCTCATGTCATCCGCATTAAGATCCCACCAGGGGCCACTGGCCGGATCGGAGATAGCAATCCTGGGGTCAGTGCTGGGAGGCCCCGCTCCGTCGGGGCCTTTGATTTCGAGCCGTGATTGCAAATTGACCCACTACCTTCGATTTTGGTGAATGGACAAACCGGGCAGCGTGTCAGATTGTGCCTAGTTTGTGGGTAGCCCCATTGCGAACGCTTGGAACATCCGCGCGGCTTTTCAATGTGTCACCACGCTGCCGCAAGTGGACGTGCGCTGGAGCTATGGTCTCGGAGTCTGTGCCTCAGCTAAAGAACCAATCGCTTGAGGCGTTTGTCGAGGGCGGTGCGACGATCTGAATGCTGAGGGACGAATTTTCCTGGCAGTTGCGTGACGGTTGGTGTTCCGTAACAGATGTGGTTCTGAGAGAGATTGAGCGAGAAAAGTTCTCGTGGACCGATGATCTTCTCTGACCGTGCATGGAGAAGCTTTGAATGACCCGCCAATCCGCGATCACGCAGGCGCGCCGATATCTGAGCGATGGCGCGTTCGAGGCGGACTTGGCGCGCCGGGTGGCCTATCGAACCGAGAGCCAAGTTCCAGATGGCTTGCCCCACGCAAGGCGGTACTTGGACGAGGAGATGGCTCCGGCATTCGCGCGCTTGGGCTTTGAGACACAGATCTTCGAGAACCCGTTTCCAGATGTCGCCCCAGTGATGCTGGCGACACGCAATGAAGGCGCGCCGGTCACGGTTCTGGGATATGGTCATGGGGATGTTGTGCGGGGGCAGGATGCGGCTTGGACCAAAGGCGCTGGTCCCTGGGTCACCCATCGTGAGGGCGATCGGCTTTATGGCCGGGGAACGGCGGATAACAAGGCGCAGCACACGATTAACATGGCGGCGATGGAGGCTGTGCTCGCGGCCCGTGGCGCCCTCGGCTTTAACGCGAAGGTCATCATCGAGATGGCTGAGGAGGCTGGGAGCCGGGGCCTCCGCGAGATCATTGCTCAGAACAAGGCGGCTTTCGCCGCCGATGTCTTCATTGCTTCAGACGGTCCGCGCGTGCGACCCGATCGACCGACGGTCTCGCTCGGCGCACGTGGGGCGCTGAATTTCGATCTGGTCTGCGATCTGCGCGAGGGCGGGCATCACTCGGGCAATTGGGGAGGAGCGCTGGCCGATCCCGCGATGATCCTGGCGCAAAGCTTGGCGAGCCTCTCTGGGCCAAACGGCGAGATCCTGGTCGATGCCTGGAAAGCGCCGGCGATGAGCCCCGCCGTGAAGGCCGCGCTGGCGGGCCTGACCCTCGATCCCGGTCCAGATGGCCCGGCGATTGATGCGAATTGGGGGGAGCCGTGCCTCACAACCGCCGAGCGGGTGTATGGGGCAAATTCCTTCGCAGTCTTAGCGATGTCTGCTGGAGATATCGCGGCCCCTGTGAACGCGATACAACCCCGCGCATCGGCCCATTGCCAGCTACGGTTCGTCGCTGGGACTGAGGAAGCTGACATCCTGCCGGGCCTCAGGCGGCACTTGGATCAGCATGGCTTTGACAGGGTGGGGATCCGTGAAAGCGAGGAGGGTGGTTTCGCGGCCTCGCGGACCGAACCAGACGACCCCTGGGTGAGCCGAGTGACCAAGTCGATCGCCGAGACGACAGGCAGCGCCCCGGCTGTGATCCCGCAGATGGGCGGCTCGATCTGCAATGATCTCTTCACGGAATTGCTTGGCTTGCCTGCTATTTGGGTTCCTCATTCCTATTCCGGCTGTTCCCAACACGCGCCGGATGAGCATGTTTTGGTGTCGGTCAGCGAAAGCGCTCTGACGATCATGGCGGGCCTTTACTGGGATATCGGGAGCTAGATGGGTCTCGCTCGCCCATGATTCCAGTTGTCGGAGAAGTCGTCTTTGGCAGACTTCGACCCAGAACGAGGGTTTGCAGAGGGTTCGCGCGAGCTGGTTCTAGACTAGCCAAAATGGCGTGTCTCTTGTCTGTCCAGATCGAGCAGAAGTTGGCTCAGTTCCTGGCAAAGCGCGACCAGAATGCCTCCCAATGCGGCCCGAAAGTCGGGTTGAAAGACACGCAAGGTCCCTGTGGCACCAATGCTATACTGCGCTGGCCGGTCGTTGAGATGCAGAGGTGCTGCGACCGAGCAGATCCCATGCTCAAGCTCCTCGACGCATTCCGCGTATCCTTTGCGACGGATACCGTCAAACTCAGCAAGAACGTCACGGTTTTCGGTCTTCGTATGATCAGTATAGGCGCGCAATCGACCCGAGAGCGCTCGGCTCAGTGCTTGATCTTCGGAGAACGCCGCTAGGGCCTTGCCGCATGAGCACGCGTGTAACGGCCGCCCGCCGATCCCAGGATGCAGGTAGGATACGCCGTTCTGCGGCACTTCGGCATGGATGATGTTGACCGATGCACCGCTCAAACGAGACAGGAAGAAGGCAACGCCGTGCTGTTGGGCGGCTGTCTTGAGCAGAGGGGTGGCACGTTCTTTGACCTGATCCTGCAAAAGGCGTGGATCGGACAAACGCCGAGCCCTGGGGCCCAAGGCATAGCGCCCGTTGTCTTGGGGCTCTAGCAGGCCAGACTCCACCAGATCACCGACTTGGCGGTAGACGCTGGGTTTTGGCACATTGGTCGCTGCCGCGATCTCGGCAACAGTCATCGGCTTTGAGGAGCCAGCCTTCGACACGGCTTCCAGAATGATCAGAATACGTTCGAGGTACATTTTTCTCTTTTCATGAGATCAGTTTTATCGGATTGTGATAAAATCAGTCTCGGAGGTCAAGGCGGTCAATGGCTGAAACATGTTGCGGCCCTGGTTTTGGAAGCCCGGCGGAGGCGATCAAGTCGCCGCGGGAAAAGCTGCTCTATTCGATTGCGATCTATACAGGGACTGGAATTCAGAAGCCGGATTACCTGGCGACGGTTGATGCTGATCCAGAAAGCCCAAGCTACAGCCAAGTGATCCACCGGCTTGAGATGCCGGGCATTGGCGATGAGTTGCATCACATGGGCTGGAATGCCTGTTCATCCTGTTACGGTGATGCGCAGATGAGCCGGAGTTATCTGTTAGTGCCCGGCGTTCGGTCGAACAATATCCATATCGTGGATACGGCCACCGATCCGCGTGCGCCAAGGCTGCACAAGGTAATCGAGGGCGCGGAGATCAAACGCAAAGCCAATCTCTCGGGCCCGCATACCGTGCATTGCCTGGGCTCGGAGATCATCATCTCGTTTCTTGGGGATGCGAAAGGCGAGGCGCCTGGCGGGTATCTGCATCTCAACAAGGATTTTGAGATCCTTGGCCGTTGGGAAAACTCGATGGGCGACATCCCGTTCGGATATGACTTCTGGTACCAGCCGCGACACAATGTGATGGTGAGCTCGGAATGGGCGGCGCCGAATACATTCATGCCGGGATTTGATCTCGAGGAGGTCGGGCATCTCAAATATGGCCGCCGCCTCCATATTTGGGACTTCGAAAAGCGCGAGCCGATTGAGAGCATGTATCTGGGCGAGGACGGCTTGATCCCCCTGGAAGTGAAATTCCACCACAACCCCGACAGCACCCATGGATTTTGTGGCGCGGCGCTAAGTGCCAATGTCATCCATTTCTGGAAATCTGACCGAGGCAGATGGGAGTGGGAAAAGATCATCGATGTTGGAAACGAGCCGCATCCCGAATGGCCGATCCCTGTGCCAGGGGTTATGTCGGCGATCTTGGTCTCGATGGATGATAAGTTCCTCTATCTGAACAATTGGCTGCATGGAGATCTGCGCCAATACGACATCTCGGATCCGCATGATCCGAAGCTGACCGGGCAGGTTTGGATGGGGGGGCTTTTGGGCAAGGCGCCAGAGGTGAATGGTGTGAAAGTTGCGGGTGGTCCGCAGATGTTCCAGCTCTCTCTCGATGGGCGGCGGATGTATGTGACGACCTCGCTTTTCTCCACCTGGGACAATCAATTCTATCCCGAGATCCGGACCCAAGGCGGTGTGATGTTGATGATCGATTGCGATGTCGAGAAGGGAGGCATGTCGATCAACCCGGACTTCGTCGTGGATTTTGGCAAGGAGCCAAACGGGCCTAGCCGCTGTCACGAGACCCGTTATCCAGGCGGCGACTGCACAAGCGATATCTGGTTATGAGCATGCGGCGCATCATCACCATCGCCAATCGCGCAGGCGCTCAGTTCGAGGTCGATGCGCGCAGACCATTGTTGGAGAGCCTGCGTGATCAATCGGTCGATCTGCCCTATGGCTGCAAATATGGTGGTTGCATCACATGCGCGGCAAAACTGACCAAAGGCGAGGTGGATCAGCGCCGCCAAACCGCGCTGAACAACCGCCAGATCAAGGATGGCTATGTGCTGCTTTGCGTTGCTCGGCCGGTAACTGATTGCACGCTGGATATTGGGGTCGAGAGCCATGACAAGCTCTACCGGAACCCGTTTCTTGATCCGCTGCAGCCGCATGAACTGAAGGCGGATATCGCAACCCCTAACGAGGCTTGACCATGCCAGACGCAGATATTGATCATCTCTACGACTATGATCCGACCTTTCTGGCCGACATCCTGAAATCGGTGAAGACCATTGCGATGGTGGGCGCAAGTGCAGACAAGACGAAGTTCAGCTACGGGGTGCTGAGGGTCTTGCATGAGACGGGATACGACATGATCCCGGTCAATCCCAATCCGGCATTGAGCGAGATCCGAGGCTTGAAAGTCTATCCTTCTCTGGCCGCAATCGACCGGCCCGTCGACATGGTTCAAGTGTTCCGCCGCAAAGAAGAACTCTATAGCATTGCAGAAGAATCCATCGCGATCGGGGCGAAAGTGCTCTGGGGGCAAATCGGCGTCTATGATGATCGCGCGGCGGAACTTGCCGAGAGCGCCGGGCTCCAAGTTGTGATGAACCGCTGCCCCAAGATCGAGCTCTTTCGCCCGTTCTGGAAACCAAGGCTCGACTTGGCGATTTGACCGGCGAGCTGTCTTGACCCCCTAGCCTGAACACCCGCAAAGCGTCCCGGAGCCCTTGCGGGCCCTCGGCAAGCAGAGCTTGCCGCCTTCGCCACGGCGAAGCGGGACGCCCGGCGCCTAGCTCGGAGATACGCGAAAGATGTCGGGAAGCGCCAATGCGCCCGGGAGGGCGCCAGCTATAGGTGCATGCGGCGTAAGCCGCATTCCGTTTGGTTCGGCTAGCTGTCCGTTTTGAGCTTGGTCAGGAAAGCGAGGATTGCGTTGGTACAAGCCTCGGGGTTTTGGACCGAAGGCAGGTGGCCGCATCCAGGGATCTCGTGATACTCAGCACCGGGGATAAGTCCTGCGAGCTCTTTGACCAGGGATGTCGGTGTCGCGCCGTCTAACTCCCCGCCAATGCAGAGTGTGGGCAGAGTGAGCTGGGATGTGGATTGGATGAAATCTGCGTCCCGGATCGCCCGCGAGGTCGAGGCATAGCCCGCGGCGGGGGTTCTGGTCAGCATTGCCCGGTAGCCTGCGATCAGTTCTGGATTGGACGCATGGAAAGCGCTTGGGAACCAGCGCTCCATCACCGCATCGGCCATTGCCTCCATGCCTTGCGTCTCTGCAATCGCGATCCGCTCGTTCCACATGGCGTCGTTTCCAATCTTGGCACCGGTATTGGAGAGCACGATGCCACGCACCCGGTTTGGCGCAAGAGTGGCCGTCGCTTGGGCGATCAAGCCGCCAACTGACACACCGCAGACGATGAAGTCTTTAATCCCCAAGTGATTGGCCAGATGTACCAGATCGGTCGCATAGTCCTCGATCCGCACAGGGCCTTCTGGCATCGCCGAGAGCCCATGGCCCCTCTTGTCGAACCCGACCATGCGGTAAGTGTCTGGTAGGCGTTCGACCACCTCATCCCAAACCGTCAGATCCGTGCCAAGTGAATTTGCAAAGACGATCGCAGGCCCCTCGGCGGCACCGGAGACTCGGTAGCGCAATGTCGTTCCATTGAGTCGGACAAATTTCATGGGGGATCCTCCTGTAGTGCCAAAGGACCCACAAGATGCGAGGCTCGGCATTGCGGTGAATATCACAGCACTTCACCAGTTTTCGCAAGGCTGGGTTGAACGCGGCGAGAGGCTTCCTACCCCCTTGTCCGGCCTGTCTCACTTAGAAGAGCAGCATGCCCGAACCGTAATGCTTCTGCCGGTCCACGGATGTCACCGGGCTTGCCAAACCCTGGGCTCTGTGCCCGAGTAGGTCGAGAGACAGAGGGCCAGGAGAGGACTTAGATCGTGTTTGACTTGGTGATCCGGGGCGGTCGCATCGTCACACCCAGCGCTGTGATTGAGGGAGATGTCGCGGTTGCCGCTGGACGGGTCGCGGCGATCGGGCAGGGGCTCGCAGGCGCGGAAGAGATCGATGCATCGGGACGCTGGGTCATGCCGGGCGGTGTCGATCCCCATTGCCATGTCGAGCAGATCTCCGGCATGGGGATCCTGAATGCTGACACATTCGAAACGGCAACCCGATCTGCCGCGATGGGCGGAACCACATCCGTTATCAGCTTTGCAGCCCAGGCGCATGGCCAACCGCTTGCCGAGGCATTGCAGGACTACGCTGCCCGTGCGAAGCGCGGTGCGATGGTGGATCATGCGTTTCATCTGAGCATTTGCGACACTTCTGTGGATAGGTTCTTTGAAGATCTGGGAGCGCTGGTCGCAGCCGGTCATCGGTCGATCAAGGTCTTCACGACTTACAACATCAAACTGGAGGATCGGGCGATCCTCGACATCTTGGCAGCGGCGAAGACACATGGCGCCTTGGTGTGTGTCCATGCGGAGAATGACGGGCTGATCGGCTGGACCAAGGAGGCGCTGGTCAAAGCCGGTTTCACTCGACCGGAACATCACGCGATCTCGCATCCGCGCCTTGCCGAGATCGAAGCGGTGGAACGGCTCTGCCGGTTTGCCGAGTTCTTTGCCACCCCGGTGATGCTTTTCCACATCTCAACTGCCGAGGCGCTGGAGGTCATCCGTGCGGCACGCGGGCGCGGTGTGCCGGTTTGGGCGGAGACCTGTCCACATTACCTCTTTATGACGGCCGAAATCCTCCAGCGCGATGGGATCGAGGGTGCGAAATGGATGTGCTCGCCGCCGCAACGCAAAGCGCGCGATCAGGAGGCGCTTTGGGCGGCGCTCGCCCAAGGGGATTTGCAGGTGATCTCCTCTGATCACGCGCCCTATCGCTTTGACGAGACAGGGAAACTGCGCGCAGGTCCGGCGCCGAGTTTCCCAGAGATCGCAAACGGGCTGCCCGGGCTGGAGCCGCGCCTCGCCCTCCTGTTCGATGCGATGGTTGCCGGTGGGCGGCTTGGACCAGAGGCTTTTGCCCGGCTCACTGCGAGCGAGCCCGCACGGATCTATGGCCTGCCGCGCAAGGGCCAGATCGCGCCGGGCTTTGATGCAGATATCGCGATTTGGAACTCAGAGCTGCGCCGGACTTTTGGGGCAAACGATCTCCATGACAATGTCGGTTACAACCCTTGGGAGGGTCATAGCGTACAAGGCGTGGTGGAGACCGTCCTGTTACGCGGCAAGCCCATAATGCGGGAGGACACTTTCCTCGGCGAACCTGGACAGGGGCAGTGGTTGCATCGCGAGAAGCTTGGAGTGGAAGCGCAGATCCAGCCCGCGCCTGAGTACCTCGCAACCCGGGGTGGCGCATGACGCTGATTGTGATCAACCCGAATTCGTCGGAGCATGTGACAGCGGGGATTGACCGGGCGGTTGATCCCTTGCGCAAGCTCGGTCACCCGATCCGCTGCGTGACGCTCACCGAAGGCCCGCCGGGGATCGAGAGCCAGGCACAGGCGGATGAGACCATCCCCCATATGCTGCGATTGGCGGCAGGGCTGGAGGACGAGGCGACCGGGTTCGTCATCGCGTGTTTCGGCGATCCGGGATTGCATGCGCTGCGCGATCGGACGGAGAAACCCGTCTTCGGCATCCAGGAATGTGCGGTTCTGACGGCGATGACCAAGGGCCAGAGATTCGGCGTGATCGCGATCCTCAACCGCTCCATCCCGCGCCACCTGCGCAGCTTTGGCGCCATGGGCGTGATGGGCCGTTTCGCCGGAGACCGCGCCCTCGGCCTCGGGGTCGCGGAACTCGCGGACCCAGACCGGACCTTCCAGCGCATGGTCGAGGTGGGCGAAGCACTCCGCGACCAGGACGGCGCCGAGGTCCTGATCCTCGGCTGCGCCGGCATGGCGGACTACCGGATGCGATTGGAGGATGCCTTGCAGATCCCCGTCATCGACCCCTGCCAAGCCGCCGCCTCAATGGCGATCGGTCAGATCGCCCTGACAAACGAGGGCTGAGCGTTGGCGACCACGAAGATCTGGTGCAGCAACTTTATTGCCAACACGTCGAACCAGAAACCAATCTCACATCCAAAGGCCACAACTCCAGAGGATTTGGATTTCCGGGTTAGGTTAGGACGAGCTTGGTCTCGAGGAGAGTTGATGGATCCAAGCGATTTTCCAGCCACCCTATCATTTGTGAAGCCGTTGACCGACGAACAGGTTGCGGCGTTTCCAGACTTTTTTCTCGTTTACAATGGCTGGTGCCTGGTGTCGGAACGCGCGGCAGACGTTTTGAAGGGCTTTGACCTGGGATGTACTCAGTTCATCGAGACGCCGATTTTTGAGCAGGATCAGATAACGCAACGACCGGAGCGGTTCTTTCTCCTCAACGTCGCCGAACACAAGTCTGGCTTTGATCGAGAGAACTCGACCAATTGGTCATTGCGAAAGAAGCGACTTTCTGATCGTCCCGGAAGAGAGTTCTGGAAACCTATTGTTGACGCGAAAGGGCTCGCCGTGAACGCCAAGGCTACTGAGGGAGTCGATCTCTGGTTCGATAACGAAGTCCTCGACATTCTCTTCCTCTCAGACCGGCTTGCCAAGGCAATCAAGGCGGCGAAGCTGAAGAGACACGGCCTGCAACCCTGTATCGTGGTCGAAGACTGATGGACCGTTCCCCGCCGCATCGCCCCTCGGGCAAGACCATGCCGAAGACAGGAGACCGCGATGACCCGTTTGCTTGATGAGACCGCCTCGGGCGTTTTCACCATTGCTGTGACGCCGTTTCTGCCGGACGGCGCTTTGGACTTCGAGAGCATCGACCGGATGGTGGATTTCTATGTCGAGAAGGGGGCTTCTGGGCTCACCATCCTCGGCATGATGGGGGAGGCTGGGAAGCTCTCGGCCGAGGAGAGCATGACCGTGGTGCGCCGGGTTGTCGGGCGGACCGATCTGCCGGTGGTCGTTGGTGCCTCGGCGCCCGGGCTCGCGCAGATCAAAGCGCTGAGTGAGGAGGCGATGGCGGCAGGTGCTGTCGGCGTGATGGTGGCCCCCCCTTGGACGCTGAAGACTGATGCGCAGATCGTCAGCTACTTCCAGAACGTCTCGGAAGCGCTTGGCCTGATCCCTTGGGTTCTGCAGGACTTCCCACTTGCAACCAGTGTCGTGGTGCCGGTCACGGCGATCCTGGAGATTGTGGAGACTTGTCCAACCTGTGTGATGCTGAAACATGAAGACTGGCCCGGCTTGGAGAAGATCTCAGCGCTGCGCCGGGCGTCTGACGCGGGGTCTCGGCGGATCTCGATCCTTTGCGGCAACGCGGGCCAGTTTTTGCCCGAGGAGATGGGGCGCGGCGCCGATGGCGCGATGACCGGGTTTGCCTATCCCGAAATGATGGCCGAGATCGTTCGGCTCTGGCATGCGGGCGAGCCCGATCGGATGCGTGATCTCTTCGATGCGTATCTTCCGATGATCCGCTATGAGGCGCAGCCGGGCTTGGGCCTTGCGATCCGAAAACACATCCTGGCGCGGCGGGGGGCGATTGCCCATCCGACCGTGCGCAAACCCGGTGGCGTGCTTTCGACCGAGGCGGTCGCGGAGCTGGATCGGCTGATCGATCGGCAGGAGGCGCGGTTGGCGGCTCTCACCGGGTGAGGCGCTACTCGTCCTCGGTCGCCTCGACCACCTCCCACCCTTCGCCGGGATTGAACGCCTCGATCGCGGCGGCTTTGGCCAAAGTGTCCTCGCCAAGGTCCTGCTCATAGACCACGCCGCTTTCGCCCACGATGAAGGTCATGATGCCTGAATCGCCATATGCCGCGGGTGCTGCAATGATCGCGTGGCCCGAGACCATATTGGCATTGACCATGTAGTCCATCTCGCCGCCAGGCGCATCTGGGCCCTGTTTGGTGAGGATGTGGAAGTAGTAGCCAAGATAGGGCTCGGGATCCGCATCGCCGCCATCGACCGCATAGCCATCCGCGGCAGCACGGGCAATGAAGTCGCCAACGGGGCTGTCCGGCGCGCCGTCTTCATCGGGCCAGTAGAGCCCGTCGCGCGTGCCCTCGGTGCTGATCACATGGGCGGCGAACTCCATCACGCCGTCTCCATCGTAATCGACTTTGCGATAGTCACTTTGAACGGCCACATAACCGTCGAGGAGTTCGATCACATCCAGCTCATTGCGCCCGATCCGGCGCGCGAGGATCTCTTCGCGGGCAGCCTCGATATCGAAGCTCCACCCAGCATCGCCTTTCACCAAGCTGATCGGGAACGGCCATTGGCCGCGGCCGATATAGAGACGTGCAGACCCATCGGTCTGCACCGCGATCCGGTTCATCTCGTTATAGGAGGTCATGAAATCGGTCCAATCCTCGCGATCGCGCGTTGGATCGCCGGTGAGGATTACATCTTCGTTCTCGCTCCCAAACACGGCGATCAGGCCGTCTTTGCTTTTGGCATTAAGGGCTGTGATCACGGCATCGACTGCTGCCTCAGGGGTCTCGTAAGACTTAGGCGTTGCGAATACTGCGGTTGTGCTGAGCGCGATCAGGGCGGCAGTGGCGATCAGGGTGCGTTTCATTTGGGTCATCCTTTGATCAATCTGGTGGGGCATTGGGAGCATGGCTTATTTGCGCCGAAGACCGGCTTTGCGCATGCTCTTGCCGCCGCGATTGGCTTGGCGATTGGCCTTGCCTTTGTGCTGTTTGAAAGCTCCGGATTTCTTTGCTGGGCGCTGTTTCAAGCCCTGGCGGTTCCCGAGCTTCTTCTTTGAGAGCTTTGGTTTGTTGTTCAGCCGCGGCTTGTTCCCGGCTTTGTTCTTCTTCTGCAGGCTTTGCTTGCCGCGATTGGCAGCTTTCTTGGTCGAGCCGAGATTGCCACCCTTGCTGTTGAAGGCCTTTTTCTTCGTACCCGCCTTTTTCGGCCGGTTCTGCAGAGCGGCGCGGTCGCCTGAGCCCTTTTTGTTCAGTCGGGCTTTGCCATCGCCTGATTTGAGCTTTTTTTGCAGGTTCGCACGCTCTCGGTCCCGGCTGCTAAGGGCGCCATCGCGGGTGCGGTTGCGTTCGCGGTTGCCGGGGCGTTTGCGTTCATCGATCTTCTGGCGTGCTTCGCGTTGTCGGCTTTTGTCCGGCTTCCAATTGCCGTCGCGATCCACATCAACTCGGCGCCGGTTATTGTTGATGTTCACGTTGCGATTGATGTTGACATTGGTATAGCGCGGGCCTGCGTAGAACCCGCCGCCGCCCCAGTAGACCGGGGGGCGCCCCCAATAGCCATACCAGGGGTCGTTGTCGAAAAAGATCTCATGGACCAGCATCCCGGCGCCGAAGGCGAGGATACCCGTCACCAAGAGGTCGCCGCTATCATAGCTCGAAGAGGTGCTTGTTGTGGTTTGCTCGACGACTACGGGCTGAGCGGGAGGCGCCTCGACATAGACTTTCTCGGTATAGGTTGGGACGTAGACAACCTCGGGATCGGCGGGTGCGATGGTGATCTCATCATCCTCGACCGAGACTGTCTGCGCGTCGTTCGATTCGAGGTTGCCAAAGGATTGCGCCCGGGCGCGCATGCGCTGAGTCGCCTCCAGCACATCATCGCTTTGCACCAAAAGCGCATCACCGAGCGCTTCAGTGTTGTCGATATCGTCCGACATCAGTTTGACGACTGAAGGAAAGCCCGTGGCCAGCACCGTGACGCTGGGATCCCACCCTTCTTCCTGGACCGCCTTTGAGCGATCTTCGCCTTCGAGCTTCTCATTCTCGGTCACCCAACGCCCGGCCTTTACGATCTCTAGCGGATAGGTGGCTGCAACAAAGACTTGGGTGAGGAGCGTATCGGGATAAAGCGCGTAGGGAGAGACGAGCTGGTCGAGCTCTTCCTCAGAGTATAGCGCCTCCTCATCACCTGCCGCCTCCGCGTCCGCTTGATCGTCGGCTTGTGCAGCCGTTTCCTCGGTTGCCTCAGTTTCCTGGGCGATCGCGGGCAGGAACGAGACGCCAGGGATGGCGAGGACGAGGATGGTGGTGGAGAGAAGATGTCGAAGCATGGGGGGTCCGTGATGAATGGGTGCTCGAACTGGGAAACCAAGATTAACGGGTTTTTCATGCGAACCAAAGCCGAAAGCGGCATCGAGGATGACGCTGGTGGAACAGACTGGGTAGAAAGGCATGGGTGAGATGGCGGTCGAGCCCCCATGCGACCAAGCCGAATGCAGAGGAGAGCCGGGAATGGACAGCGCGGAACTCTTCTCGCCAGATCAGATGGTGATGCAGGATGGATGGAGCGATCTGCGCCAGTTCCGGGCGCTGCCGGAGATCAACCATGACAGGCTATACACTTATCGGACCGAGCGTCTGCGGGAGCAGATGCGCTTGGCCGATGTGGCGGCCTTGGTGATCGTAAACCCGGTCAGCCTTCGTTTCGCCGTCGACTATTCCAGCTATGCGCTGTTTCAGTCTCGGATCCCGTCAACCTATCTCTTCATGGCGCAGGACGGGCCAACGATCATCCATGGAGCCTATGGGGGCGGCCCTCAGATCGACCGCGCAGAGAAGGCGCGCTACATCGCGTTCTTTGACGCGGGTGACAATCTGGCCGACAACGCGCGGCTTTTGGCGGATGATCTGGTTCGCTATCTTGAGGAGATCGGGGCTGACAACCGCCGGGTCGCGATCGAATATGTGAACCCGAGCGTGACGCAAGCCTGCCTACAGCGTGGAATTGAAGTGGTCGATGGGATTGCGCTCTCGGAGAAAGCTCGGCTGATCAAGTCAGTCGATGAGATCGAGTGTATCAAGTGGTCGGTCGCGGTGGCTGAATACGGTATCACCAAAATGCGCGAAGCGATGCGCCCTGGCGTCACGGAGCTGCAGCTTTGGGGTTTGCTCAACTACACCAACCTGGCCAATCACGGCGAGTGGCATGATGGGCGGATGCTGGCCTCGGGCGATCGGATCAATCCTTGGCTGCAAGAAGCGTCGCAGAGGGTCATCCAATCGGGTGACCTCGTTGGCTTCGACACGGATATGGTCGGGCCAATGGGCTATTTCTGCGACATTTCCCGGACGTTCCATTGCGGGCCGGCCAAGCCCACGAGGCGCCAGAAGGAGGTCTACCGAATGGCCTATGACGAGATCCAGCACAACCTGGCCCTCGTCCGTCCAGGGATCACCTTCCATGAGATCCAAGATCAGTCCTACCCGATCCCGGAGAACTGCCAAAAGAACGCCTATCCCTGCATCATCCATGGGGTTGGCATGTGCGACGAGTTTCCCCGCATCCAACCGGCTTTCACGGGTCCAAACCCCTATAACGGCACTCTAGAGGCCGGAATGGTCTTGACCATCGAGAGTTATATGGGCCCGCTGGGCGAGCGTGACGGTGTGAAGCTGGAGGAGCAGGTTCTTGTCACCGAGGACGGCTATGAGATGCTGTCGAGCTATCCCATGGAAGAGAGCCTTCTAGAGTGACGCGCCGGGTGGCCCGGCGCGTCGGGTGTTTTAGGCGAACCACCAGCGCTCGGCGTTCTTCTCGCCATCAAAGCCCCAGTTCGAGGCGATTTGCTCTGGCAGGCCGACCTTTTTGCTGACCGCTTGGGTATAAGCCATGAAGAGCGGGATGAGCGCGCCGCCTTCGTCATGGACGATCCGCTGCATCTCGATATAGATCTCGCGACGCTTGGTCTGATCCAGCTCGGTCTTGCCTTCGATCAGAAGCTTGTTGAAGCGCTCATGCTCCCAGAAGGTCTCGTTCCAGTCGGCGCCGGCGCGATAGACTTGGCTGAACATCCAGTCCTCGGTTGGGCGACCGCCCCAATAGCTCATCAGCCACGGCTTCTTCATCCAGACATTGGACCAATAGCCGTCATCTGGCTCGCGCACCACATCGATGGTGATGCCAGCTACTTTCGCACGCTCGGCAAAGATCACGGCGGCGTCGATGGCACCGGCAAAGGCTGTGTTCGATGCGCTGATTTGAACCGTTAGATCCTCCATGCCTGCCTTCTTGAGGTGGAACTTGGCTTTGTCAGGATCGTATTCGCGTTGCGGGATCTCATCGGCCGTGGCGCGGAACTGGTTGGCGGGCCCGATCGGGATATCGTTGCCGATCTCGCCATAGCCGTTCAAGATTTTATCCAGCCATTCCTGCCGATCCAACGAGTATTTCAACGCCAGACGCACATCGTTGTTATCGAAGGGTGCTGTGTTGGTGAACATTGGAAGCGTTGCGTGTTGGTTGCCCGTGGTCGGGAAGATGTTCACATTCGGATTGCGCTTCATCAGGTCGATTGTGGTCAGATCGACATTCTGCATGCCGTCGATCGTGCCCGTCATCATCGAGTTGGTCCGCGCCGTGGTGTCCGAGATCAGCAGTGTCTCGATCGAGTCGAAATACGCCGAGTTCTCTTTCCAATAGTTCGGATTGCGTGTGGTGGAGGTGCGGATGCCAGGTTCGAAGCTCTCCAGCACATAGCCCCCGGTGCCCACGCCCGATTGCCAATCCATCGTGCCGTCGTCATTCGCAGGGCAGATGCCCAGGTGATAGTCGCTGAGCAGGTAGGGAAAATCCGCGCTCCCATTCGCCAGCTTCATGACCACCACGTTCTTCCCGTCGGTCGTGATCTCCGAGATATCCTGCAGGATGCCCTTGGCGCCTGACTGCGAATCCGGCCCGATATGGTGCTGGATCGAGGCGGCAACATCGGCAGCCTCAAGCGTCTTGCCGTTATGGAACTCGACGCCCTGGCGAATGTTGAACCGCCACTCCGCCGCATCGGGCGAGGCCTCCCAGCTTTCCGCCAATTCTCCGCGGAGCTGGTTGTCCGGGCCGATCTCGGTCATGCAGTTGCGCAGCTGACCCATGCCCACATTGATCATGTAGCTGTCGAGGAAGGATGCGGGATCGAGCGAGTCGCTGGTGGCGCCTCCGGTCAGACCCTGGCGGAATGTGCCGCCTTTCTTAGGAGTTGCCGCCTCGGCTTTGTCGGCCATTGCGGTGGCTGCGGTGACGGTCAATCCCATGGCGATCGCGCTGCGCATGAAATCGCGGCGATCGATCTGCCCCGCAATAAAGTCTTTGCGGAGTTTGTCGATTGGTGGCTTCATTGTTATCTCCCTGAGTGTCGCAAATGGTCGTTTCCACCATTTGTCCTGCCAAACCCTGCCGTAACTGACGGGAAATGCAAGGGGCAGGGGTGCATCCGGGCTGTCTGCAGCCAAGACGGATCGGCTGGTTCTGTCACTTTGGAATGTGCTGCGCGCGATCGGAGGCGGGTGGGGGTGAGAGCCGCGAAAAAAGGATCTTTTGGATGAAGTCGAGATAGTAGCGCTGGGGCCGAGGAGCGTGTCTCCCTCGGATCCACCTCTGCAGGTCGCCCAGAAGCATGGCGATGAGCAAAAACGCTGCGGTAAGTCTTGCATAGCCCGCGCCATGGTTCTTTGAGAAGTACCTGGCCCAGGATTGAAACCAGTAGTCGGGCATGCGCCCTTGGCGGACGTTCTTCTCGACGATCCCGGTTGCAGCTCCCGCGATATGGCGCACGAGGGCGTCGGGAGCATGCCAACTCTCCCACCCAGCGCGGGCACCGGCGAGCATATAGTCGACCTCCTCGTAGTAGAGGAAGTAGCTCTGGTCCATCTCGCCAATCGCGAGCAGGGTCTCGTAGCGGATCAGGGTTGCGGTGCCGGTGATCCAGTCGGCACGCGTGGGGATGTCTGTATCTGGTATCGTCGGGCGGAAGTGGCGGGCGAAGACATCGAGCCCGAGGGCGGTGAAGACTTCGCTTGCCAGGGTTGGGAAGGTGAAGGCGCCGACCCAGGTTGTGCCATCGGTGTTCTCAAGCCTTGGACCGACAAACCCGGCTGAGGGCGTCGCGCGGAGGACGCGTAGCATCTCGGAAATCGCACCGGGCCGGACCTCGGCGTCTGGGTTCAAGAGAAGCACCGCCTCTGGCGCCCAGCCCCTCTCTGCAATCGCGCGAAAGCCCAGATTGTTGCCCGCAGCAAAGCCGCCATTGACCGGCGATTGGATAAAGGTCACGCCTTCGACCTCTAGCTTCTCCACTCCTTTGGCGAGCTTGGCGCCATCGTCATTGGGCGAGAGGTTGTCGATCAGGAAGACATGGCTTTGGTCCAATTCGCCAAGCTCGTCCAGAAGCGCGGGCAGGGCTTTGAGCACCAGCTCTGACGTGCCGTAGCTCACGGTGATCACGGCAAGGCCGCCATCCGGCATTTTGGTCATCACGCCCTCGAGTGGGTTTTAGGCAGCACAGGCTCTATACGGTGAAGCATAAGTCGCTCACAAGCCTCGCCGATAATCCTGAGCAGTGTCTAAAGCGGATAGACCCGTTGAGGGCGCAGCGCTAAGCAAACACCGGTTTGCTCGGCAACAGGTGCAGGATGACCCGGATTGCAATCGCTGGTTTTCAACATGAGACCAACACGTTTGGCGTCACTAAAACCGGGCTGCGGGAGTTCGAGATTGCGGATTCCTGGCCGGGACTTCTGACAGGGGCTGAAGTGATCCCCGGCACGCGTGGGATTAATCTGCCTATTGCGGGGTTCGCTGCAGAGGCGATGACGCGTGAGCTCTCGCTGGAGCCAATCCTTTGGTGTGCAGCCGAACCTGCTGCCGAAGTGACCGACGCGGCTTTCGATGAGATCTCCGCCCGGATCATCTCGGGGTTGGTCGGGGCCGGTCATTTGGATGGGATCTACTTGGATCTCCACGGCGCGATGGTGACGGAGAGCCATCCGGATGGGGAAGGGGAACTCCTGCGCCGGATCCGGGCAGCGCTGGGTGATGAAGTGCCGATCGCGATCAGTCTGGATCTGCACGCCAATCTCACAGACGCGATCTTGCGTCACGCGACCACGGTGGCGATCTTTCGGACATATCCGCATCTGGATATGGCGGCGACCGGTGCGCGCTGTGTTGGACAGTTGATCGCAGCGATTGAGGGGTATCGCCCGGCCAAAGCGATGCGGCGGATCCCGTTTCTTATCCCGCTGCATGCTCAGTTTACCGGTCAAGACCCGTGCGCGGCGCTCTATGATCGTGTGGCGATGGTCGAGCGGATCCCGCCAGAACGCGCCGAGTTCGCGATGGGATTCCCCGCCGCCGATATCCGCGATGCTGGAGCTGCGGTGATCGCGTTTGCGCCGACTCAGGAACGGGCCAATGAGATTGTGGGCGATCTGGCCGATGCGGTTTCGGCAGCAGAGGCGGAGCTGGTCACGCCGCTCTTCTCGCCCGACGAAGCCGTGCGAGAGGCGGAGATGCGGGCGGCGGACAAACCCGTAGTGATCGGTGACGTGCAGGACAATCCCGGGGCGGGGGCGACCTCGGACACGACAGGGCTTTTGCATGCGTTGGCCCGGCATGCGCGCGGGCCAGCACTCCTTGGCCTGATGGCCGATTCTGAGATCGCAAAGCAGGCGCATCTAGCTGGCACGGGTGCCGCGATCTCGGGCGCGCTAGGAGGCAAAATGGGGAGGCCGGATCCGGGGCCATACGAGGGGCGGTTCCTGGTCGAGACTATTTCGCAAGGGCGCGTCGCTTATACGGGTGAGATGTATGGCGGCGGGGTCGCCGAATTGGGCCCTTCGACTGCGCTAAAGCTGCTGGATGTGCCAGGTGAGATCCGGGTTGCCGTGACCTCGCAGCGCAGCCAGTGCCTGGATCTCGCGCTTTTCCGTGGATTGGGATTGGAGCCCCTCGATGCCCGGATCATCTGTGTAAAAAGCACCGTCCATTTCAGGGCAGATTTCGATCCGATCGCCAGTGACGTGCTCTATGCCGCGGCACCTGGTGTCAATCTCTGCCAGCTTGCCGAGATCCCATATCGCCGCCTGCGTGAAGGTGTGCGACTTGGCCCCCTTGGCCCCAATTTTTCTCTTGCACTCTAAGCGCTCTCCAGCGCTTGTTGTCCGAGCCAAAACCCAAAAGGAGGATCCCATGAACGCCCCGCACCTGCCCGCGTCCGAAAGCGATGTTACCACCTATCGTTTGTTCATTGGCGGCGAGTATGTCGACCCGGTCGAGGGACAGTGGATCGAGAGTATGGACCCCTATCGCCATGCGGTTTGGGCGAAGATCCCGCGCGGTTCGGCTGCGGATATGGATCTTGCGGTCTCGACTGCAAAAGCTGCAATGACCACGGGGCCTTGGGCTAAGATGACGCCGACCGCACGAGGCAAGATCATGCGTAAGATCGGTGACTTGGTCGGCGAACATGCCGAGCGCCTGGCTGAGATCGAGGTGCGCGACAACGGCAAACTGATGTCCGAGATGCGCGCGCAGCTAAACTACCACCCAGAGTGGTGGTACTACTACGCAGGCCTTGCCGATAAAATCGAAGGCGGTGTGGTACCGATCGACAAACCGGATCATTTCGCATTCACCGAGCACGAGCCTGTTGGGGTTGTTGGCGCTCTCACCGCATGGAACTCACCGTTGATGTTTGTTGCCTGGAAATGCGCGCCCGCCATGGCGGCGGGGTGCTCGGTGGTGGTCAAACCATCTGAGTTTACCTCTGCCTCGACCCTTGAGTTCGCCGCGCTGACGCGGGAGGCTGGCCTCCCCGATGGGGTCTTCAACGTGGTCACCGGGCTCGGCGCTGAAGCGGGTGCGGCCTTGGTCGAGCATCCTGGCGTTGCGAAAATCACGTTCACCGGTTCGGATGTGACCGGCAAAATCATCTACCAGCAGGCTGCGAAGACCATGAAACGGGTCAGCCTGGAGCTGGGCGGGAAGTCGCCCAATATCATCTTCGCCGATGCCAATCTCGAAGCTGCGGCTGCTGGAGCGGTTTCGGGGATCTTCGCGGCGACGGGTCAGACCTGCATCGCAGGTTCGCGTCTTCTGGTGCAGAACTCGATCAAGGACGAAGTGACCCAACGCCTGATCGACTTGGCGAACACGGCGAAGATCGGCGATCCGATGCAGCCCGAGACCAATATCGGCCCGGTGACGACGGAGCCGCAGTACAAGAAGATCCTCGACTATATCGACATCGCCAAGGGTGAGGGCGCGAAGCTTCTCGCCGGTGGCGGGCCGTCGGATGTTGGGCCACAATTTGTGCTTCCAACGATCTTCACGGATGTCACCAACGATATGCGGATCGCCCAGGAGGAGGTGTTCGGCCCGGTGCTCTCGATCATTGGCTTTGAGGATGAAGAGGAGGCGGTCGCCATTGGCAATGACGTGATCTATGGCCTCGCGGCGGGCGTATGGACCCAAAACATCGGTCGCGCGCATCGGCTGGCCAAGGCGCTCAAAGCGGGTGTGGTCTGGGTCAACACCTACCGGGCTGTGAGCTATATGATGCCCTTCGGTGGAATGAAGCACTCGGGCTTGGGCAGGGAAAGCGGGGTCAACGCGATCCACGAGTATTTGGAAACCAAAT
>JBCDAS010000033.1:0-19987 GCA_039185235.1 Pseudomonadota bacterium | reverse complement strand
CTTGCGGGTGGCCCAGGGGATCGGCCTCGGCGGCTCGTGGGATGGGATCACCATGCAGCTGCAAAACGCAGCACCCGCAGGCCGTCAGGGCCTCTATGGGATGGTGCCGCAACTGGGCGGCCCGATCGGGTTTTGCGTCGCAGCCTCGCTGTTCTACGTCCTGACGGGCTTTCTCACGGATGAGGAGTTCATCCAATATGGCTGGCGCTTTGCCTTCTTCGGCGTGATGGCGGTCAATGTCGTCTCGCTTTTCGCCCGGCTGCGCTTGCTGACCACAAATTTCGGCGCAGTGCAAACCAGCGAGGGGGCGCCCCTGACGACGCTGTTCAAAGAGCAATGGCGCCCGATCCTGATCTCGACCTTCATGCCGCTCGCCAGCTATGCGCTCTTGCATATGGTGACCGTCTTCCCGCTGGCCTATGCGTGGCTCTACTCAAAGCACGAGATCTCAGACATTCTCCTCCTGCAACTGATCGGCGGCATGCTGGCGGTGTTCTCGACGATCGCCTCGGGTATTCTGTCTGACATGTATGGGCGGCCAAAGACGTTGGGCCTTTGCACGCTTCTGATCCCGGTGCTCTGCCTCTCGATCCCGACGCTGATCTCGCATCCCTGGATCTACATCCTGTTCGGCTTTATCCTGCTGGGCCTCGCCCATGGGCAATCCAGTGCCATCGCCCCTTCGCGGTTCGAGCCAAAGCATCGCCAGGCAGGCGTCGCCATGTCGACCCATCTCTCCTGGATCTTTGGGGCAGCCTTTGCCCCTCTGGTCGGGCTGACGCTCACGGCGATGTTTGGGATCGAGGCGGCGGCGCTCTATCTTCTCTCAGGCGCGATCGTGACGGGCTATGTGCTCTATGCCCGCTACGGGTCAGCGGCGTTTCGTCTGGGGAAATCCTGACACCGTAAGGCCGCTGTTCCGCGACGCGCGCGGGTTCACAGCTCTCGCCCAGCAGCCAGCTCTCGCCAACGGATCGTCGCAGGCGCGCCCAGGTGCATGAGCGGCCGGGGCAGGGTCTTGATCGGGGCGGGGCGACCGGACTGATAGCGCGCAACCTGACTCTCGCGCCCGCTCGCCAGATCTGCCGCCGCGATCCCGTTGAAGGTTCCCTTGGCCGCGCCCAACCCGTTCTGGCAACAGGCCGAGAATAGCCCGGGCTCGATCTCGCCAAAGGCCGGGGCGTCATTGCGCGACAGGCAAAGCCGCCCGGCCCAGCGGTACTCCATCTCGACGCCTTTCAAATCGGGAAACCGCGCCGCAAAAGAACGGTCATGATCCGCCGCCACCCGGCCGATATCCGCGCCTTTCAGCGCCAGATCCGGCACGAAATGACAGCGGTTGCGGATGATGATCCGATGCCCGCCCGTATCCGCGATCCGGCGCACGGTCGTGCCCATCGGATCGGATGGTGTGATGCCCCAGCGCGCCTCGCCCCCCAGGCGCGCGACCTCCGCCTCGCTCAGCGCACGGGTCATCGAGGCATATAGCATCACATGCATCAGCCGCCCTTCGAAGCCACCGAAACTCTCGACATGACCGTTGACGGCCAGCACCACGCGGGGCGCCGTCACGCGGCCCTTTGGCGTCTCGGCCACCCAGGCGCCACCATCCCGGCTCAGCGCCTTGACCGGGCTCATGTCATGCACCCGGACCCGGTTGCTCATCAGCCCCTGGGCGAGGCCGCGTGCAAACATCGCCGGTTGCAGCATCGCCGTGCCTGGGGTGAAAAGCCCGCCTTGATAGTAAGCGCTGCCTGTGATCTGGCGCATGGCATCGGCATCGAGCAGCTCATGCGCCTCGCCAATCTCGGCCAAGTGCTGCGCATAGACCGCGTTATGCGTGAGGCCCTTGTCGCTCGCGGCCCCATTGATCTTGCCACGGACCGAGATTGCTTCTTCAGGCAGGCCATATTCCGCCGCCGCCTCCAGCGCGAAATCGATCGCCAGGCGGTTGGCCCAGGTGTCGCCATCCTCGGCTCCAGCCGTGTAATCGCCCGAGGTCAGCACATGCGGCAGGTCGATCATGAAGCCCGAGTTGCGCCCGACCGGGCCCTCGCCGATCCCAACCGCATCCAGAATGACCACGCTGTCGCCCGGGTTGTTTTGCGCGAGCCGGCGCGCTGCCGCGAGCCCCGCGAACCCCGCCCCGATCACCAGCCAATCGGCGGTGATCCGCGCCTCCAGCGGGCTGGGCGCGGCAGGCCCGATCAACGCGTTCCAAGCCGCAGGCCCGGTATCCTTGGGCAGACGGGTAACCTTCATGGCAGGCTCAATTTCGCGGTCCGGCCACCATCGACCGTGAAGATCTGCCCGGTGACAAATGCCGCCTCATCGGACGCCAGCCAGGCGACCATATGGGCGACGTCCTCCGGCGCGCCGGTGCGGCCTGCGGGATGAATGCCACCGATCTTGGCGCGGAACGCGGCCGGGTCGCCGAGGCTCTCGATGAAGGCCTCGTTTAACTCCGTGTCGATCCAGCCGGGTGCCACCGCGTTGCAGCGGACTTCCGGCCCGTGATCCACCGCAACGGCCCGCGTTAGCCCATGCAGCCCCGCCTTGGACGCGCAGTAAGCGGCATGGCGCGGGTTCGAGCCCAGCCCCTCGATCGAGCCGATATTCACGATGGCGCCCTTAGAGGCGATCAGATGCGGCAGGGCATGCTTGATCAGCAAAAACGGTGCTGTGAGATTGACTTGCAGTGTCTCTGCCCAGTCCTCCACCCCCATCTCCAAGGCTGAGCCCTCGCACATCAGGCCCGCATTGTTGACAAGGATATCCAACCGCCCCGCCGCCTCGATCACTGCCTCCACAACAGCGCGCGGCGCGGCGGGGTCGGTCAAATCCGCCACCACGCCCGTATGCACCCCATCCGCCCCCCGCTGCGCCGTGAAAACCCGCGCGCCGCCCTCGGCCAGCGCATCCGCCGTTGCCCGGCCAATCCCGCTCCGTCCGCCGGTCACCAGCGCCACTTTGCCCGCGAACCGGCTCATCCGACCGGCTTTCCGCCGTTCACCTCGACCAGCGCGCCGCACATGTAGCGCGCGGCATCCGAGGCGAGGAACACCACCACATCGGCGATATCCTCGGGCTCCGCGATCCGGCCCAAGGGGACCGAGGCGTTCAGGTCCGCAATCGCGTCGTCGGCATCCAGATCCCGGATCTCAAACCCCGTGCGGATCATCGGCGTGTTCACCTCGTTCGGGCAGACCGCATTGACTCGGATCCCCTGATGCGCGTGGTCCCGGCCAAGGCATTGCGTCAACGAGGCGACGGCGGCCTTCGACATGCAATAGACCGGATGCGCCGGCCCCGGATGCACCCCCCAGCAGGAGGCGACATTGACAATCGCGCCCCCGCGCCCGGCCATCAGCGGGATCGCCGCCCGGCAGGTCCGAAACGGCGCCTCGACATTCACGGCCATCGAGCGGGCGAAATCCGCATCCGTCGCCTCGGTCACCAGCCCTCGCGTGATGATACCTGCATTGTTCACCAGGATGTCCAGCCGCCCGGCTCTCTCAGCCACTTGCCCTGGCAGAGCATCGGCGAACGCCGCCTCCGTCAGATCGCCGGGCAGGCACCAATCCGCCTCCACCCCTTCCGTCTCGCGATCCGTCGCGGCAACTTGGGCACCTTGGGCCTTCAGCCGAGCAACAATCGCCCGACCGATCCCGCCAGCCGCCCCTGTGACCAGTGCAACCTGCCCTGCCAAATCGCTCACGGTGCCACCAGGAACAGCGCCGCGCCATCGGGATCGAAGACCAAGAGGGCAGGGCCCTCCGGCAGCTCGGTCGGCAAAACCCGCGAGGCGCCCACCATTCGCGCCGTCCGCGTGGCGCTGGCCAGATCCGCCACGCTGAACCGCACGGCCCAATACTGCTCCTTGCCCCGAATGTCATCGGGCAGCTCCTGAGCGCTGGCCACAAGCGCGCCCTTCGACGTGCGGATCTCAGCATGCCCCTGTTTGGTCGGCACGAAAGACCAGCCAAACAACGCCTCATAGAAGCCCGTCACCGCGCTCAGGTCCGAGCAGAAATACCCATGCCCCTGTCGCCGCCCGGGCGCGTCGCTCACCGGCGCCGTCTGGCCCATCCCGGAATGCACGGTGAACCCCGCGCCCAAAGGATCGCGGATCAGGGCATAGTCAGCGGCCTCCAGCTCGACCTTGCCGCCTTGTGCTTTCGCCACCGCCACCGTCTCGGCCACATCCGAGACCGCGATATAGGACATCCAGAAGGAGGGCATCCCCATCTCCTTCAGCTTCGGCGGCATCTGGAAGACGCCAGCGACCAGCACCTCGCCGGCGGAGGCAAAGTCATAATCACCCCCCGACCAGCTCCAGCCGAAGAGGTCCGAGTAGAACCGCTTGGCGACCTCCGGGCGATAGGCGCTCAGATCGCACCAGGCGAGCATGCCCGCCTCAGTGCTCATTGTTCAGCGCATCGGCTGCCGGGATCTCCCGCTCGCGCCGGGCGATATAGTCGAGCAGCGCCTCATCGACGCCCTCATCCAGCTTCGGCTCCTCATAGGCCGCGAGCAGCTCTTTCGCCTTCTTCAACGCCCGCTCGGTGATCTCGACCGAGCCTTCCGCCGCCCATTGCTCGATCGAGTTATTGTCGAACATCTCGGGCATGAAGAACGCCCGCTGGAAGTTCTCCTGCGTGTGCGGATGGCCGAGGTAATGCCCGCCCGGCCCGATATCGCCCACGGCCGAGAGCGCTTCGTCGAAGTCATCCCAGCGGATCCCCTCGGCCATGCGATACCCCATGGCGCACATCTCGGCGTCCACAATGAACTTGGCCATGGAGCAATGCATCCCCGCCTCGTTCCAACCCGCCGAGTGCCAGATGTAATTCGCCCCCGCCATCAGGACGGCGTTGAGCGTCATCGCGCTCTCATACCCCGCCTGGGCGTCAAAAGTCTTCGCCCCGCCCAGCGTGTTCGACGTCCGCCAGGGCACGCCGTAGAAGCGTGCCATCTGGCCGATCATGAAGTTCATCAAGCTGATCTCCGGCGTCCCCGCCATCGGCGCACCGGATTTCATGGAAACGGTCGAGAGGTAGTGGCCATAGATCGCCGGGCACCCTTTGCGCACGACCTGGGTATAGGCGAGCGCGCTCAGCGCCTCGGCATTCAACTGCGCCACCGCAGGCGCGGTCGAGGCAGGCGTATTCGCGCCGCCCAGCACGAAGGGCGAGCAGAGCACCGGCTGGTTGCGCCGATTGAACGCCCGCATCGCGCCCAGCATCACCTCGTCCCAGACCAAGGGACTGTTTCCATTGCAGTTTCCGGTGACGACCGGATTGGTCTCGAGGAACTCTTCGCCGAACAGGATCGCGCACATATCCAGCACATCCTCGGCATTCTTGGGGCTGGTGGTCATCCCCATAAAGGTCTTGTCCGAGTGCTTCATCGAGGAATAGGTGATCCTCAGGTGCCGCTGGGAGATCGGGTGATCATAAGGCTCGACGATGTGGTGGGCCGAGGAGTGGATCGCCGGCAGCATATGGCTCAGCTTGTGGAAATTGGCCAGATCCTCCAGCGTCGGATTGCGCCGATTGTCCTCCAGATCCCGTAGGAAAGGCGCGCCGGTCATCGGCACAAAGATTGAGTGATCCTTGCCAAACGGCAGCGATTTGGTCGGGTTCCGCGCGTGGTAGGTGAAGCTCTCCGGGATCGTCGCGATCAGCTCGCGCACCAAGCCCCGGTCGAGATGCACCCGATCGCCGTCGCGAATATCGGCGCCCGCGCGCTTCCAGTCTTCGATGGCCTCCTCGTCGCGGAAGACGACGCCCACATTCTCGAGGATATCCATCGAGGCAGCATCGACCCGCGCCACCTGCTCCAGGCTCATCGGCTCGGTCAGCGGCAGGCGGCGTTTGAGGGCCGGCAGCATGGTCACATCGACCGCCGTCCGGATCTCGCGCCGCGATCCACGCCCGCCACGCCGCGCGCGCGGGGCTTCAGCAACCTCGGTGGTCATGAGGCAAACTCCTGAGTGTTGGTGGAGGAGGGCAGCGCCCGACCCTGGGAGGGCGGACTTGGCGGATCCGCTATGCAGCACCCCAAAGCATCAATGCCACTTTTGCTTCTGGCGGTATCGCCATGCGCCCTCCCGGGGGGAGGGTCGGGCGCTGCCCGGTGGTTCCCACCGGGCAAAGAAGGTTCAGCGGAGAGATACGCGCCTTTTCCAAACAGGTGTGTCGCGCGGCCCGGCGTTGCCGTGCCAAGGAAGGCGGCAGGCCTCACGACACCGTATCCCCAGCCGCAGGGTCGGAGAGATCCACCCAAATCGTCTTCAGCTCGGTATACTGGTCATGGGCGTGAATCCCATTATCGCGCCCACCGAAACCCGACTGCTTGTACCCGCCGAAGGGGGTCGTGATGTCCCCCTCGCCATAGCAATTCACCGTCACAGTCCCCGCCTTGATCGCGCGAGCCGCCCGCATCGCCTGGCGCCCATTCGCTGAAAACACAGACGCGGCAAGCCCGTAGGCCGTGTCATTCGCCACGGCGATCGCCTCCTCGGTCGAGGCGACTTCGATCACTGCCAGGACGGGGCCAAAGATCTCCTCCCTCGCGACCTTATCGCCGGGCTTCGCCTTGTAGATCGTCGGCGGCACGAAGGGCCCATCGGCCTTGCCACCGACCAGCGCGCCCTTCTTGAGGTAGCTCTTCACTTTCTTCAGATGCTCCGTATCGACCAAGGCGCCGATCCGGTTCGCGGGGTCCAGCGGATCGCCCACGCGCCAGTCGCGCAGCCGGTCCTGGATGCGGGCGACCAGTTCCTCGCTGACTGCCTTGTGCACAATCAGCCTCGAGGCGGCGGAGCAGTTCTCCCCCATGTTCCAAAACGCCGCATTCACCACGTGATCGGCGACCAGATCCAGGTTCTCAGCATCCTCCAGCACCACGGCGGGGTTCTTGCCGCCGCATTCCAGAACCACCTTTTTCAGATTGGAATCAGCGGCATAGCGGAGGAACCGCCGCCCCGTCTCGGTCGAGCCGGTAAACGAGACCATGTCCACATCCATATGCAGACCGAGCGGCTCGCCGACCGAGGGGCCATCCCCCGGCAGCACCTGGAACACGCCCCGCGGGACGCCCGCCTCATGGGCCAATTCCGCCACGCGGAGTGCGGTCATCGAGGTCTGCTCCGCCGGTTTCACGATCACCGAACACCCCGCCGCCAGCGCAGGCCCGATCTTCCAGGCCACCATCAGCAGGGGGAAGTTCCAGGGCAGGATCGCGCCCACAACCCCCACCGGCTCACGCACGATCATGGCAATCGCATCGTCGCCCGCAGGGGCCGTCTGATCATAGATCTTGTCGATCGCCTCGGCATGCCACTTGATGCAATTGATCGATTCCGGGATGTCGATCGTCTCGCAATCCTGGATCGGCTTGCCCGCCTCGACGCTCTCCATCACGGCTAGCTCCCGGCGGTTCCGGGTCATGAGTTTCGCCAGCCGGATCAGCACGTCTTTGCGCTCGGAGGGGTGCAGCCGCGACCAGTGCCCCTGCTCAAACGCCTCGCGCGCCTTGCCGACCGCGAAATCGACGTCTTTGGCATTGCAGGCCGCGATCTCCGCAATCACCTCGCCCGTCGCCGGGTTGAGCGTCTTCAACGCCGCGCCTTTGCCCTTGCGAAACTTGCCATCAACAAAAGCCGCCCGAGGCCAGTCGAGTGCCGCAGCCTCAGCCGCGTATTCTTCCCGTGTCAGCAGATCCATTAGGCGACGTCCTGGTTATGCCCGCGCTCAATCGCGGCAATGGTGGTGTTCATGGTGCGGATGACCTCGGCCAGTTCGCGCTTGTCATCCTTGTTGAGCGGCAACAGCGGCCTGCGCGGCGGCCCCGCCTCGATCCCGCGCAAGCTCAGCCCATGCTTGATGCACTGAACAAACTTGCCCCCCTGCTCCAAGACCCGGAGCAAGGGCAACATCGCCGACATGATCCGCCGCCCCTTGGTGAAGTCCCCCTCCACGGCGCAAGCGCGGTAAAGCGCGATATGCGCCTCCGGCGCGAAATTGCTGCCCGCACAAGTCCAGCTCCGCGCCCCCCAGGCGAAGAATTCCAGCGCCTGGTCGTCCATCCCGCAGGAGAGGCCGATATGCGGATAGTCCCGCGCCAACATGTGTAAGCGGTTGGGATCGCCGGAGGATTCCTTGATCGCACAGAAATTCGGGCTGCGCCCGAGGCGGTCGAGACACTCCTCATCCATATTGACGCTCATCCGGCCGGGGTAGTTGTAGAGCAGCACCGGCAGGTTCGCCGCCCGGTCGATGGCCAGCGCGTGGAGCGCAATCTCGCGCCCCGTCGGATAGGCATAAGGCGGGGTGGTGATCATGATGGCATCGGCGCCCGCTTCCTTCGCCGCCTCGGCATAGCCAATACTGTCATCGGTGCGCATGGCGCCCGTGCCGACGATAACCGGGAGCCGGCCCTTTGTAACCTCGACCGCGAGGCGCATCAGCTCGATCCGCTCCTCGGCTGACTGCACATAATACTCGCCCGTCGTGCCCGCGATCACCAGGCCATGGACGCCCGAGGCGATCAGGAACTCCAACACATCGGCGAACTTCGTCCGGTCGATCTCGTAATCTGCCGTATGAGGCGTGACGACGGGGGTGTAGATCCCTTCAAATTCCATATCGGTCTCCGATCCTATGAGAGGAGGGTCGCGCCCGATCCTGGGAGGGCGGTCGCATTCTTGTGGTCTGACGATGCGCTCTAAAGCGTTGATAACGCTTGATTTGTGTTTGGTTTCGCCAAGCGCCCTCCCGGGGCTGCGCAAGGGATCGTGGCCCCAGTGGGGCCGCGAAAGCCCTGGAGCAGGGTCGGGCGCGGCCCGGCGTTGCCGGGCCAAGGGAGGCTGATGCGCTCATGCCACCCCCCCATTCTCCACGATATCCAGCGGCAGCGGATCAGGCCTTACGAACCGCTCCAACCGGTCGCGGCTAAGGTCCCAATGCTGCAGTGTGAGATCGGTGATCACCCCGGTCTCACGTCCCTCGATCGCGGTGATCATGGCGTCATGCTGTTGGCTCGCCTTGAGGATCGCGACACTCTCTGCGGGCGCCGAGGGGCGGTAGAACATGTGCCCCAGCCGCGTGTGGTCGATGAGCAGACGCTTCAGGCTCGCCATCAGATAGGCGTTATGGGCCATCTCGCCGATCAGCTCGTGAAACCGGTGGTTCTTGAGCGCCATCGCCTCCGCATCGCCTGCGGCAACCGCCTTGGCAAAGAGCGCCTGGACAACGCGGAGCTGCTCGATCTGCGTCGCGGTCCGGTTCTCGGCCGCCAGCCGCGCGACCGAGGAATAGATCAGCGGCGCGGTCTGGAAAAACACCCGCATGGTCGCGAGATCCATCGAGGCTACCTTGGCCCCCCGGTTCTCGGACAAGGTGACATAACCATCGCCCGCCAGCCGCTGCAGCACCTCGCGCAAGGGGGTCCGCGAGATCCCGTAGCGATCACTCAAAGCGGCTTCCTCCAGGTTCGATCCCGGAGAGATATCCATCGACAGAATCCGCTGTTTCAGGCCGTCGAAGCAGTTTTGTTTCGGAGATTGGACCATTCGACTCGATTGTCCTCATCATGTGTGCAAAGTGTATACATCATGAGTGCAAGCCTGAATCAAGCACAATCCGACCCTCCGCGAGCCGATTTGCGGGGCGGCATCTGTGCTCTGACAGGTCGGGTCAGAAGGTCTCTTTGAACGGTCTCAGGTCGATCTCGAAGCTCCAGGCGGAGCGGTGCTGCTGGTGGAGCATCCAGTAGCTTTCGGCGATTGCGTCAGGATCGAGCATCCCGTGGGCGCCCATCTTCTCCTTCAGGTCAGGGGCCTTTGCGTTCAGCCGCTCCCCGTCGATCCCACCATCGATGATGACATGGGCGACATGCACACCTTTGGGGCCGAGATCCCGGGCGTAATTCGCGGCAACCGCCCTGAGGCCCGCCTTGGCCGAGGCAAAGGGCAGGTAGGGTGGGCGGGCCTTCAGCGAGGCGGTGGCGCCGGTAAAGACAATCGTGCCGTGGCCCTGATCGACCATCCGCTTGCCGGCCTCCCGCGCGGTCAGGAACCCGCCGAGACAACAGACCCGCCAGGCGCTTTCGAACAGCTCGGCCGATACGGTCAGGCTGTTACCCGAGAAGGCGTTGCCGGCATTGTAGACCGTCAGCGCCAGTTCGCCCGGCATCTCGTCAATCGCGGCGAAGAGCGCGTTCACACTGTCCTCCTCGGTCACGTCGACGCGGAGCGCTGTTGCCGTGGCACCGCCCTCGGTCAGGCCCGCGGCAATCGCATCGATCTTGGCCTGGGTGCGACCGCCCACGACCACATGGCATCCGCCCCAGGCGGCCCGGCGGCACATGGCGGCACCGAGCCCCGCTTCGGCCCCTACTCCGAGAACAACGGCGATGGGTTTGAGAGTGGTCATGGCGGCCTCCGGTTCCGATCTGGGTCAGGGGAAGCGTCCTCTCTCGCGCCAAGAAGGACAAGTGGAGATTTCGCAAGCTCTTGTGAGCTGCCCCCTCTTGTGGCTGAGTGAGCGCCGAGGGGGACCGCTATGCTCATCGACGGACTGCAATACGCCAACTGGTCAGAGAAGATCTTTCGCCAGATGCGCCAAGGGGGCGTCGATGCGGTCCATGTCACGATCGCCTATCACGAGACCTTCCGCGAGATGGTCTTGAACGTGGAGCAGTGGAACCGCTGGTTCGAGCGCTTTCCGGACCTGATCATGCGCGCAGGCTCGGGCGAGGATGTCCGCCGCGCGAAGGCCGAGGGGAAGACGGCCATTATCTTCGGCTACCAGAACCCATCCCCCATCGAGGATGACATCGGCCTGGTCGAGATCTGCCACCAGCTGGGCGCGCGGTTCATGCAGCTGAGCTATAACAACCAGTCGCTGCTCGCGACCGGCTGCTATGAGGCCGAGGATCCCGGCATCACCCGCATGGGCCGCCAGGTGATCGCCGAGATGAACCGGGTCGGGCTGGTGGTCGATATGAGCCATTCCGCCGAGCGCTCGACCTTGGAGGCGATCGAGATCTCCACCCGCCCGATCGCGATCACCCATGCCAATCCCAGCTTCTGGCACCCAGCGCTTAGAAACAAATCGGATCATGTTCTCAGAGCCTTAGGTGAGAGCGGCGGCATGCTCGGCTTCTCGATTTACCCGCATCACCTCAAGGATGGCTCCGACTGCACGCTGGAGAGTTTCTGCGCGATGGTCGCCCGGACGGCGGAGCTGATGGGGGTTGGCCAGATCGGCATCGGTACCGATCTCTGCCAGGATCAGCCGGACCGTGTGGTGGAGTGGATGCGCACCGGGCGCTGGACCAAGGCGGTGGACTATGGCGAAGGCTCGGCCGAGCGCCCCGGCTTCCCGCCCATGCCCGATTTCTTCCAGGACAACCGGCATTTTGGCAGGATTGCTGATGGGCTGGGCAAAGTGGGGTTCTCAGCCGAGGATGTCGCCCGTATCATGGGCGGGAACTGGTTGGCCTTCTTCGACAAAAGCTTCGGTCCCGCATGAACGATCTCTCTCGCATCCCAGGCCCGGATTTGGCGAAATACCGGCGCAAGCCCGAGGAGGTGATGCGTCTTTCCCGCATGGGTGCGTTCCACCCGACGCGGCTTTCCTTCCTGCGCCAATTGCTGCGGCGGCTGGAGGCGGAGGATTGGCGGTTTGAACGCCGTGCCTGGGAGATCGATGCGACTGGGGTGGGCCATGCGCTCTATTGCGTCCACGGGCCAGAGCGCAGCTACACGCTGGTCGCCTTCGCCCATGATCTGCCGGACGAGATGCGCTCTGACCGGGTGATCGCGACCGCCTGGGACGCGACGTTTACGCTGTTCGATGGGGTGCCGGAGGCAGCCGACATCGAGCGCCTCCGCCAGAATGTGCCGCTGCAGGAGGCAGGCCGCGTTTCGGCGCGGGAGTTGAGTCTCAGCCGCGCTAACCGCTCGGTTCGCCTGTTCGATCATGTGGTCGAGCGCCTCGCCGAGGGGCGTCAGCCGGAGCCGGAGATGCTGAAGACCGGCTACCTGATGCGCACCACGGCGGTCTATGGCTCGGGCAAGTTCGGGGCGGCGGATCGGGATTTGATCGCCGGGCGGGCAGAGCTGTCGGCGCCGTTCCAGGCAGAGATGCTATCGGTTTGGCTGATCCGGGCCTTCACCATTGATATCGTTGAGCATTTGGCCCGAGTGAGGGGCGGCGCCCAGGCGGTGCGGCTGGATGCTCAGATCAAGCGCAGCCTTGGGGTTGGCAATTCCACCGGCCTCGGCATGGCGCCCTATCTGGTCCATCATCCTGTGCTGATCAACAATTGGATGCAGGCCCGGGAAGACGCCTTGGCGCGGGTCCGAGCGCAACCGACCGCCGGGGCCACGGAGATCGCCGGGTTCCGCACAGCTCTGTCGGCTGCATCGGCGAATGCAGCGCTTTGGGACAGCGCCCATCCGCTGCAGATGGCAAAGCTCGCGGATTTGCGGCGGGATCTTTTGGTGCTCGAGGATTGGGCGGGCGAGAATGCGGCTTTTGCCGTTGATCACCCTTGGGATGGGCTTTGGCGGCGGGCCGAGGCGCTGTCGCTCGAGGGGCAGGAGGCCTTGCTGGCCGCGATGCTGGAGCCGCATGGTGCGCTGATCGATGATCTCGGCGCGCGCATGGCGGCGGATGAAGCGGCGGTGTTTCGCATCGATGGCACCATGTCAGTGGATGCGTTGCGCGCAGTGCTTGCCCTGCGATATCACTGGGCGATGGCGCCGGACTACGGGGCGAGACTGCAATCGGCGCGGTTTTGGTATGTCTCGGAGGAGAAGCTCGAGCCCCGCCTTGGCGAGCGCTATGACGAACCGGGCGCCGAGCGAGAGCAACCGCTCGCCATTGGGCGCGATGCGAAGGCTCTGATGACAGCGCTGAAGGGGCGAGACGGGGCGGAACCCGTCGCCAGTTTCCTCATGGAGGCGCCTGAGCATCGGCACATGGTCCGCCGCGCCCAGATCGCTGCAAGACATCCGTTCGGCGAGATCCAGGACAATCTGATCGGGGCGGAGATGCTGCCGATCGATCTGCTGCGCTGCAAGCTCTCCTTCTTTGGCGCGAGCCGGTTCGACCCGCGCTCGGACCGTTGGGTGCGGATCTGTCTCTATCAGGATGCACCGGCGCCCGATGAACTGCTGGCCTCGGCCTGAGCCATGGATCCGACCATCCAATCGCCGATCCCGCCGAAGCTGGGGGCGGGTCTGACGGTCTCGCTGTCCGAGATCGAGGCGATGGGGCGCAAGGCTGCGAGGGGTGCTGGCTATAGCTGGGGCCTGGCGGAGGAGGCGGGACGCTCGGCGCGCTGGCTCTCTTCGCATGGGTTGCCCGGGGTGGCTTGCCTCGCCATGGCGCTGGAGATGGTGGCAGAGGATTTCGAGGCTCATCGCCCGCGCCTTTCAGAGGGGAGATGGGAGGCCGATCAAGCGGTCTGCCCGATCCAACTGGGTGCGATCCTCTCGGACAGGGCGGAGGTGATTGAGGGCTCAATGGTGATCCGAGCGGGGCCAGTTCTCTGCCCGCTGCTTCTGCTCCCAGCCCTGGGGTGGAGCGCACAAGACCTGGGCCGCGGTTTCTCCCTGAAGGCGGGATCAGAGCACCTGCTGGCCCTGCCAGAGGGACCGGTGCTCGATCAGGCGATGGCAGGATCTGTGCCGGGCGACGCGGAGGTGGAGATCAAGCCGGTCGGGATCGATCACCAAGCGCTTAGCGCGACTGCGCGCGGTGAATGCATTTCCGCGTCCACCTGGCAGCGTTTGGCGGCGTTGGCAGCCAGGACCTATGTCTCGGCCACGGATGCGTCCAGACATGGGGCAGGCGCCGGCGCTTTGGACAACGACTAGTGCGGCTCTCAAGATGCGCCCCCCGGGGCCCGGGCAAGCCCGGACCCCGGCGGCCACGAAAGCGTGCCTGCGGCACGCTACAGGCGCTGGTTTTTGAGCTCGGCGCCGGGCGGCCCGCTGCGAGCTTGCTCGCAGGCATCAGGCGTTTTGCCTGATGTGCCGCGTCAGCGGCTTGGGCCGCTTGCGAGGAGATTGGGCTAGGGGTTGCGGCGTTCGCTCGCGATGGCGAGCTTTATGCCGTTGCTCCGGCAGATGTCCTGGATCGGCTTCGGTGGTGGTGCATCGGTAAAAAACCCGTCCAGGGCCGAGAGGTTCTCGATCCGGACCGGCGCATTGCGGCTGAATTTCGAGTGATCTGCCACCAGAAATGTCGTCCGCGCGTTTGCGATAATTGCTTGGGCGACCCGGACCTCGCGATAGTCGAAATCCAAGAGCGTGCCCTCCTCATCGATCGCCGAAGCACCGATGACCGCATAATCCACTTTGAACTGTTGGAAGAAGTCCCCCGTCGCCTCGCCCACGAGCCCGCCATCGGAGCGACGCAGCACCCCGCCTGCCACGATCACCTCGCATTCCTCGTTTTCTGCGAGAATATTGGCGACGTTCAGATTGTTGGTGATGGCCATGATGTTTTTGTGCTTTGAGAGCTCTCGCGAGACCGCCTCTGTCGTTGTTCCGATATTGATAAACAGGGATGCGTTGTTGGGGATCTCCGAGGCGCAGAGCCTGCCGATTGCGCGTTTTTCATCCTCGGCCATTTCGCGGCGCATCGAGTAGCCGATATTCGAGCGGCCTGAGGCCAGCACCGCGCCGCCATGCACGCGGCTGAGCAGACCGCTTTGGCAGAGCTCGGTCAGATCGCGGCGAATCGTCTGCGGGGTTACCGCGAAGCGCTCTGACAGATCGTCCACGGTGACGCGTCCGACCTCTCGCGCGACGGCGATTATCTCGTCATGGCGGAATGAATAGGCCAAGGGGTCTCCTTCCACTCCGTCAAGCCGTGGACTGAAAAGCCGTGATCCTGCAAGAGTTTCTTCCTGAATTCTGTTTCAGAATGTGCAATTCTGGGGCATCCTACGCTTGCGCCGTGAGGAGATTGACAAGAACGAAAAATAACGAACATAAATGAAAAAAGAAACGGGAGGGAATGATCGGACAAACCGATCCATATGATCTCTGCATCATTGGCGGGGGTGTCAATGGCTGTGGCATCGCGCGGGATGCTGCGGGCCGCGGGCTCCGCGTGCTTTTGTGTGAGAAAAGCGATCTGGGGGGCGCGACCTCTTCGGCCTCGACCAAGCTTTTCCATGGCGGGCTGCGCTATCTCGAATTCTATGAGTTTCGATTGGTGCGCGAGGCGTTGAAGGAACGCGAAGTGCTGCTTTCAGCCATGCCGCATATCTCCTGGCCGATGCGCTTTGTTCTGCCCCATCACAAAGGTCTGCGCCCGTCTTGGCTGCTGCGCCTTGGGCTCTTCCTTTACGACCATATGGGCGGGCGGAAGATCCTGCCGCCCACCAAGACGCTGGATCTCAGCCGGGATGCGGCGGGCGAACCGCTCAAGGACAGCTACGCGAAAGGGTTCGAATACTCCGATTGCTGGGTCGAGGATTCGCGTCTGGTGGTCTTGAACGCCCGGGATGCGGCGGATCGCGGCGCGGTGATCCTGCCCCGGATGGCGTGCGTTTCCGCCTCGGTGGAGGAAGGCGCGTGGCGGGTCACGTTGCAATCGCCCGACAAGACGCAAAGCGAGATCCGGGCAAAAGCGATTGTGAACGCGGCCGGTCCTTGGGTTGAAGAATTGACGCGCAACAAGATCCGGCTCAACACGAGCGAGAAAGTCCGGCTGGTCCGCGGCTCGCATATCGTGGTCAAACGGCTCTTTGAGCATGATCGGGCCTATATCTTTCAGCAATCCGACGGGCGGGTTGTTTTCGCCATTCCCTATGAGCGGGATTTCACCCTGATCGGCACCACGGATGCGGATCATGAGGGCGATCCAAGCGAGGCGGTCTGCACGCCGGAGGAGGCGGATTATCTTCGGGCCGCTGCCTCTGAATACTTCAAGGCGCCGATCACGCCGGAGCAAATCGTCTGGACCTATTCCGGCGTTCGCCCGCTCTATGATGATGGGGCCAGCTCGGCGACCCAGGCGACCAGGGACTATGTGCTCAAGCTTGAGCGGCCCGAGGATGCGCCGCTGCTCAACATCTTTGGCGGCAAGATCACCACTTATCGCAAGCTGGCCGAAGAGGCGATGGACCGGCTGGATCCGGTCTTTCCCCAGATGAGCCGCCCCTGGACCGCTGGCGTGCCTCTGCCGGGCGGTGACTTCCCGGTCGCCGATGTTGAACGGCTGGCCGAGGAGCTGCGCCAGCAGGCCCCGGCGCTGGATCCTGTGACGGCGCTGCGGCTGGTGCGTGCTTACGGCACCCAGGCCAGCGATATCGTGCAGGGTGCGCAGACACGCGATGCGCTGGGCGAGGATTTTGGCCATGGCCTCTATGAACGAGAGGTGCAATGGTTGATTGATCGCGAATGGGCAATAAAGGCGGACGATGTCCTCTGGCGGCGCAGCAAGCTGGGGCTCCGGCTGTCGGCGGAAGAGGCGGCTCGGCTGGCGGAGTGGATGGCCGAAGCGGTCGCCCGGCGCAATGAACCGAAAGTGGCTTGAATGTCTCTGAAGCTCTCAGATGTCTCGAAACAGGTGGGGGTGGAGACGCATATCCATCCGACCACGCTGCAGCTGAGCCGGGGCACGATGAATGTGCTTTTGGGGCGGACACTCTCGGGCAAGACGACGCTGATGCGGATCATGGCGGGGTTGGACCAGCCGACCACCGGGCGGATCCTCTGGGATGGGCAGGATGTGACCGGGATCGCGGTGCAAAAGCGCGATATCGCGATGGTCTATCAGCAGTTCATCAACTACCCCTCGATGACGGTGTTCGAGAACATCGCCTCGCCCTTGCGGTTGCAGCGGGTGGCCTCGGCGGAGATCGACCGTCGGGTGCGCGAGGCGGCGGGGCTGATGAAGCTAAGCGAGGCGCAGTTGGACCGGATGCCCTTGGAGCTGTCCGGTGGGCAGCAGCAGCGCTGTGCCCTGGCCCGCGCGCTGGTGAAGGAGGCGGGGCTGGTCCTGTTGGACGAGCCGCTGGCCAATCTCGACTACAAGCTGCGCGAGGAGTTGCGCGCCGAGATCCCGAAGATCTTCGCGGCCTCCGGCGCGATTTTTGTCTACGCCACGACCGAGCCGCATGAGGCGCTGCTGTTGGGCGGCAATACCGCCTGCCTCTGGGAGGGGCGGCTGACCCAGTTCGGCCCGACGGCGGAGGTTTATCGTAGGCCTCAGGATGCGGTGACGGCGGGCGTGTTCTCGGACCCGCCGATGAATTTCCTGGGGCTGAGCGCGGAAGGGGCGGCGGCGCGGCTGTTGGAGGGCTTGCCCTCGGGCCAGTACCGCGCCGGGTTCCGGGCCAATCACCTCTCGCCCGATCCGGTGGGGGCGGCGGATTTGCGGTTCGAGACGACCGTGGTGGGGACCGAGATCACGGGCTCGGAGAGCTTTATCCACGTCACGTCCGAGCATGGCCAATGGGTGAGCCGGGTGCATGGGGTGCGCGACCCGGAAACGGGCAGCCAGATCACGCTCTATGTCGATCCGGCCCATGTCTACATCTTCGGCGCAGATGACCGGTTGGTCCAGCCCGCCAGCTATGCGGAGGTGGCGTGATGGCGGCGATCACGCTGGAGAATCTGGCGCATGCTTATGGCAAAAACCCTGCTGCGCCAGAGGATTATGCGCTTCGGCCTTCATTGGATCACGTTTGGGAGGATGGCGGGGCCTATGCGCTGCTGGGTCCCTCGGGCTGTGGGAAGACGACGCTCTTGAATGTGATCTCGGGGCTGGTCGAGCCCTCGCAGGGGCGGATCCTGTTTGGCGAGCAGGACGTGACCCATGCAACGACCGCCGAGCGCAACATCGCGCAGGTCTTCCAGTTCCCGGTCGTCTACGACACGATGTCGGTCTATGACAATCTCGCCTTTCCGCTGCGCAATCGCGGGATTGCGGAGGCCCGCGTCGATGCCCGGGTGCGCGAGATTGCCGAGCGGATTGGTCTGGCGGATCGGCTGGAGGAACGCGCCCGCGGGCTGACGGCGGATGCCAAGCAGAAGATTAGCCTAGGCCGTGGGATGGTGCGGGAGGATGTGGCGGCGATCCTCTTTGACGAGCCTTTGACGGTGATCGACCCGCATCTGAAATGGGAGCTGCGCGCGCAGCTGAAGCAGCTCCACCGCCAGTTCGGTCAGACGATGATCTATGTGACCCATGACCAGACCGAGGCGCTGAGTTTCGCCGATAAAGTGGTGGTCATGCTCGACGGTCAGGTCCTGCAGATCGGCACGCCGGAGGAGCTGTTCGAGCGCCCGGCGCATACCTTTGTCGGCTATTTCATCGGCTCGCCGGGGATGAATGTGCTGAGCGCTGAAGTGGCGGGGACCGAGGCTTTGGTCGGCGAGACCCGGCTGGCGCTGGCGGGCGGCTATGGCGCGGGTGCCGCTGAGATCGGGGTTCGGCCCGAGCATGTGCGTCCCTCGGCCACCGGTCTGCCCGTGACGGTCGAGCGGGTCGAGGATATCGGCCAGGAGCGGATCCTGCGGGCGCGCCATGGCGGAACGGAGATCAACGCAATCCTGCCGGAGGGGACCGAGATCCCCAGCGTGACGCATCTGAGCTTCGATCCCGGTTGGACCCATATCTATCGCGACGGCTGGCGCGTGGAGGCGGGCGGATGACCAAGACGCTCAACAATCGCGCTTGGCTGATGGTGCTGCCGGTCCTAATCCTGGTGGCGATGAACGCGATCATCCCGTTGATGACGGTGGTGAATTACTCGGTCCAGGAGGTGTTTTACGGCACCTACTCCTTTGTGGGCGAGCGGTGGTATATCGACACGCTGGCCTCGGAGCGGTTCCATGCGGCGCTCGGGCGGCAATTGCTGTTCACCTTCCTGATCCTGATCATCGAGATCCCGCTGGGGGTGGCCGTGGCCTTGGCGATGCCGCGCTCGGGGCCCTGGGCCTCGGTCTGTCTGGTGCTGATGGCGCTGCCGCTGTTGATCCCGTGGAATGTGGTTGGCGCGATGTGGAACATCTTCGCGCTGCCGGATATCGGGCTTCTCGGCTATTCGATCAACTGGCTGGGGATCGATTTCAACTACACGCAACAGCCGGTGAGTGCCTGGATTGTCGTCATCATGATGGATGTCTGGCATTGGACCTCGCTGGTGGTGCTGCTGGCCTATGCGGGCTTGCAGTCGATTGACGAGAATTACTATCGCGCGGCGAAGATCGATGGTGCCTCGGACTGGGCGGTGTTTCGCTATATCCAGCTGCCGAAGATGAAGCGGGTGCTGACGATCGCGGTGCTGTTGCGGTTTATGGACAGCTTTATGATCTACACGGAGCCTTCGGTTTTGACCGGAGGGGGCCCGGGGAATGCGACGACTTTCCTCTCGATCGATCTGGTGAAGAAGGCGCTGGGCGAGCAGGATCTTGGGAACGCGGCGGCGATGTCGATCATCTACTTCCTGATGACGCTGTTGGTCTGTTGGCTGTTCTACACGCTGACCATGCAGGGGGAGGAAGAATGATGTTCCTCGTTCGTAATTGGTTGGTGACGACCGTTCTGGCGGCCTTAGTGGCGTCCTTCGGCTGGTTCTACGCGCATTCCCCCGGCCACCTTTGCGATGGTAGCCGCACACACATGATCGGCATTGCGGGCTATCAGGAATGCTCGAACTACGACGGAGCCGTCCAATGAAACTCCGTTGGTTGATTCCCGCACTTTATATCCTGTTCCTGATGCTGCCGATCTATTGGCTGCTGAACATGTCGTTCAAGACGACCAATGAGATCCTGGCGGGGTTCTCGTGGTATCCGCAGGAGTTCACGGTTGAGAGCTATGTGGAGATCCTGACCAATCCGAGCTGGTATTGGGGCTATATCAACTCGATCAGCTATGTGGTGATCAACACGGTGCTGTCGGTTTCGGTGGCGCTGCCCGCGGCCTATGCGTTCTCGCGCTATCGG
>JBCDAS010000032.1:0-20069 GCA_039185235.1 Pseudomonadota bacterium | reverse complement strand
CGGCAGGCCCGCATAGCCGGAAAGATGGATCTCCTCCCGGCTCGTATCGATCTTGATCGCGTTCTCAAGGAACGGCTTGCCGACAAGGTCGCGGATCCTCTGACGCCGCGCCTTGTCCTCATCGCCCAAAAGCGCGGGCAAGCTCAGAAGCTGCCGACCTTCGCCTCCGCCGGTCGCATCGCGCAATGTCAGACCAGTGCTGGGCTCGGCCAGGGCCAGGCGGCGCAGGGCGTCTTGGATCGCCTGGGTCTCGGCCCGGTCGGTCCGCAGAAATTTCAGCCGCGCTGGCGTTGCCGAGAAGAGATCGCGGACCTCAACGGTCGTCCCAGCGCCTCGCGCGGCGGGCCGTGCTTCGCCAATCTCCCCGCCCCGCACCTCGATCTGCCAAGCACCTTCGCCCGCATTGCTGGTCACGCTCATCCGCGCGACCGAGCCAATCGAGGGCAGCGCCTCGCCCCGGAAGCCAAAGCTTGCGATATTGATCAGATCAGATCCATCGATTTTCGAGGTCGCATGCCGCTCCAAAGCCAAGGCGAGCTGATCGCGCGGGATCCCGGTGCCGTTATCCTCGACCCGGATCAGAGACTTTCCCCCATCGGCGATCGTGACATCGATCCGGGTCGCCCCCGCATCCAGCGCGTTCTCCACCAGCTCCTTCACGGCAGAGGCCGGCCGCTCAATCACCTCACCTGCCGCGATCCTGTTGGCGGCCGCGTCCGAAAGGCGACGGATGGGGTTCGGACCCTCGATATTGCGGTCAAGCGCACTCATCCTACTACAGCTAGCAGGATGGGCGCGATTCTGAAAGGGTTAGCGCGTGGCCTCGACGTCTTCGGGTTGGCCAACCACGGTGATTGCCAATTGCTCAGGCTGCAGCAGCCGCGCCGCTGTGCGCTTCACATCCTCAAGCGTCACCGCATTGATCATGTCATTGCGCTTGTCGAGATAGTCGATGCCCAGGTTCTCTCTCTTCATGAAAACCAGGTAGTTTGCGATCTTCGCATTGCTGTCAAAACGCAAGGCAAAGGCACCTGTGAGGTATTTCTTCGCCTTCTCCAACTCTTCCTCAGTGACACCCTCAGCGGCCATCTTCGCCCATTCCCCCCGAATGATCTCGATGCTCTCGGACATCCGCTCATTGGCGGTTTGCACGGCCCCAATATAGGTCGCACTCTCGGCGCGGAGGCTCATGTAGGAGTAGACAGAATAGGCCAGGCCGCGCTTTTCCCGCACCTCCTCGGTCAGTCGCGAGTTAAAGCTGCCGCTGCCAAGCGTGTAGTTCATCACATAGGCGGGGATGAAATCCGGATCTGTGCGCTTGATGCCACCATGACCAAAGATCGCTGCCGATTGCGGGACTGGCATATCGATCACGGCCACCCCGGGAACGTCCGCCATCTCGGTCCAGTTGCGCTCGACTTTGGCGCCTTCAGCAAGGCCGCCCAGGATGGTGTCGACCAAGGCGCCGGCCTGCTCTGGCGAGACGGCACCAACCAGTCCCACGGTCGCGTTGGCGCGGGTCAGAAGCCGGGGCAAGGCATCGCGCAGATCCTCTCGGGTGAAGGAACCAACGCTCTCCCGGGTCGGGCTGCGGCCATATGGATGATCGGGATAGGCGGTCTCAAACCATTGCTTGCGGGCGACCGACATGGGATCGGTTTCATCCGCGGCAATGCCTGACAGCATCCTGGCCCGGTTGCGCTCCATCGCCTGTTCCTCGAAACGCGGCACAGCCAGGGCGGTTGCCAGTAGGCGGGCCGAGGGCTCCATCGTCTCGACCAGCATCTGCGCCCCGACGGTCATGCTGTCTCGCCCAGCGCCAAAACCAAATCGCGCGGCGAGATCATCGCGGGTATTGGCGAATGCGACCGCATCCATTTCGCCCGCGCCTTCATCGAGAAGCCCGGCCAGCAGGGTTGAGAGACCCTCCTTGCCCTCGGGGTCCAGGCGCGCGCCGCCCTCGAAGCTGATCTCGACTGAGACGATCGGGATCGAGGGTTCTTCAACCATCCAAAAGGTGATCCCGCCGGGGCTGGTTACCTCTTGGATATCGACCGCCCGGGCGGGCAGCGCGACGAGGGTCAACAGAACCGCAAGACGGATGAACAGGCTCATTGTGTGATCTCCTCTGCGCGCTCGAGATATCCGGTTACCGAGGCGTTCAGGTGCAACAGCTCGGTCGCCGCCTGCACATCGGCGGGCGTGATCGCTTCGATCACTTCAGGCCAGTTCTGCACATCTTCGACATCAAGGCCGACGGCGAGCGCGTTGCCGTAAAGCCTGGCCTGGCTGCTCGCGCTGTCTTGGGCGAAGATCCGCTCAGCCCGCAGGATCCGCTTGATCCGCTCCAGCTCTTCCTCGGTCGGCCCGTTTGCCGCGACCTCGGCGATCACTTCATCCAAGCTCTGCTCGATCGTCTCAAGAGCAATACCCTCCGCTGGAACACCATAGATCGCAAAATTCGTCGCATCGCGGTCGACGGGGGAATAAAAGCTCCCGGTCGAGATCGCCGTCTTCTCCTCCAGTTGCAATGTCGCTGAGAAGCGCGACGCAATCCCATTTCCAAGAACCTGGGACAAGAGATAAAGCGCCGCTGACTGCTCTGGTTTCTCCGGGTCATAGCTCGGCACCAAATAGAAGCGCATCATATAAGGCTGCCGAACCCTTGGATCTGACATCTGGATCCGCCGGGGGGCCAGTTGCGGAGGCTCCGCCGGCCGCGGGGCGGGTTGGTTTCCTGATGCCGGGATTGGACCGTAATAGGTCTCGGCAAGCGCCTGAACCTCATCAGGGGTCACATCACCTGCCACCACCAGGATGGCATTGTCTGGGGCGTAGTACCGCTCGTAAAAGCGTCTCAGATCCTCAACCGACAGATCCAGGATCTCATGGCGCCAGCCGACGATCGGAACCGCATAAGGATGGTTCAACCAAAGTGCGGCGCGCATCTGCTCGCTGAAAAGCGCTTGGGGAGAGGTGTCGGTGCGCTGATTGCGCTCCTCGATGATGACGTTCAACTCGGTGGCCGCCAGTTCTTCATCGAGGACAAGATTGACCATCCGGTCGCTCTCGAGATCCATCACCAATTCCAGCCGATCGGCGGCGATGGACTGGAAGTACCCAGTATAGTCCCATGAGGTGAAGGCGTTCTCCTGCCCGCCATTCTCTCCGATGATCTGTGAGGCGATTCCGTTCGGGAACTTCTCAGACCCCCGGAACATCATATGCTCGAAGTAGTGCGCTATTCCCGAGGCGCCCCAGGGCTCGTCCGCCGCGCCAACCCTGTACCAGACCATATGGATTACCACCGGGGCACGATGATCCTCGATCACCACGACATCCATGCCGTTCTCCAGGGTGAAGCTTGTAATGGCTTGTTCCGCCCGCGCGGCGATAGCCGAGAGGGCAAGCAAAGCGAACGCGGACAGGGCGCGATGGAACATCGGTTTCCTCCGACAGTTGAATGATGCGCAAAAGACTAGTGCTGCGACCTCCCCAGACGAGGGGGGTGCGGCGTCTATTCCAGCTGACTTTTGATCGTGTTGTTCGGCCGACCGCCCGTCTGCGAGGTGTCATAGCTGTAAGCCCGCCCGTCATCCGCGCTTTCCTCGGCCTCTGGTGTCGGGGGCTCCTCGTTCGGATTGACCGGTGTGATGATCCCGCTGGTCTGCAGGCGACGCGCCTCGCGATCTGGGTCTAGCAGGGTCGCTTGATCAATCTCTTGCTCCCCCTCGCCCAGGAACAGTTCAGCAATCGAGGGCGGCTCATAGGGTTGGTTTTCTTCAAGATCAATTTCATCCTGTTCCAACTGAACCCGCACCTCCGACGATGCAGCGGCTGCATTGGCAGAACTCAAAAGCGCCGCTTCACCCGCACTGGTTTGCTGGCTGACAAGCTCTTCATCCGACGCGCCGGTCAGGGCCACAATCACATCTTGCTGCGGATTGGGTTCAAGCGGCGAGGGTGTGCCTGGGGTAGGCTCCGGCAAGCTCTGGCTTGGCGGCAGAACCAAGGGGCTTCTTGCCACCACTGCGAATTCATCCGGGGACGGCTTCTTCTTTGACAGCGCGTCGAATGGATTCCCGACCGAACCGCAGGCGGTAACGCCAGCAAGGCCAAGGCAGATCGTCAGCATCTTCAGGCAAGTGCGGGAGGTCATGCGGTCGTTCTCCGGGTCGCGTCACTCAGCATCGTTGCGTCTCTTTAACGCTTTGATCGGCCCGGGGCAAACTCTTCAGCTCTTGAACACGATCACGAGCGCGCCAGCAAAGATCGCAATATCGGCCACGTTGAAGGCATAGGGATTGTTGATCCCGCAACAGCTCATGTTCAGAAAATCCGCAACGGCCCCATAAAGCGCCCGGTCCAGCGCGTTGCCGATGGCACCGCCCACGACCAACCCCGCCCCAAGTGCCAGGACCAGGCTGCCTTGGCGCAACACCCACCAGGTCAAACCAATCGAGATCGCAATGGCGAGAGAGATCAGGACCGCAGGCCCCGCCAGCGGCAGACCGAAATTGATCCCCTCATTCCAGGCCATCTTGAAGGTCAGAAATGGTGGCAAGACATCGATCTGAAAGCGGTTGGCCAAGTCCAGATACCAGACGATCCAATACTTGGTCACCTGATCCAGAACAAAGACGCCCAGCGCTGTGAGCGCAAGCAAATGCCAAGACTTCGTCATGGAGGCGTTATTGAGAGGGACGTCAAATAATGCAAGTGCGAAGGTGTGGTGTGGAAGCGCGGGGAAAAGATGCCATACCGCACCTAAACCCCGCAAAGACCTGTCATGCTGTCACATACCCATCGAACCCGTGAGCTGTCTAAAAATATGAGTGAAAACAGGCAGCTTTGGGGCCAATCGCGCCATAAACGTCTGAGGCATGTGCCGAATCAGGACGAAAGGACTCTATCGCAGCGCGAACATGTGTCTGGGTGTTCGTGCGACCCCACATCTGGTAGGGTCTTCCAACATCGGGCGCATTTTGCCCCCTCTGCCTTGGCAAAGATCACAGCTAGGCCCGAATCGTCCAATTTGAAGGCATCCTCCGGCGATTTGCCCTCAATTACGTCAATTCCGGATGTGATGCAGATATCGGCCAGTTCGACCCCGCGCAGCAGATTGGCGAGATCAGCCGTCGGGACATAGAGCTTTGGCGCCGCCTCCAGCGAAGACCCAATCACTTTATCTCTGCGCGCGAGTTCCAACGCACCGTTCACAACCCTGCGGGCCGCCCTTATGTCGGCCCACTTCTCGGCCAAGGCGTCATCGCGCCATGCCGCGGGCGTCTCGGGGAAGTCCTCGAGATGCACCGAGCTTTGGTCGCCCGGATTTCGGGTCAGCCAAACCTCCTCCATGGTGAAGCAGAGGATCGGTGCCAGCCAAGTGGTCAGCCGGTCAAACAGTGCCTGCATGACAAAGAGGCAGGCCTGGCGACGCGGATCATCGATGGCATCGCAATAAAGCGAGTCCTTGCGGATATCGAAGTAAAAGGCCGAGAGCTCGGTGGTCATGAAGGCAAACAGCTTCTGGATCACCGCTTGGAAGTTATAGCCCTCATAGCCCCGGCGGACCTCGCCATCCAGCTCCGCCAAACGGTGCAGGATCAGCCGCTCCAACTCTGGCAACTCAGCTGGCTCCGGCGCCTCTGCAGTGCCCAAAGCGCCCAGCATAAAGCGCAGAGTATTGCGCAGCCGACGGTAGCTATCCGCCGTGCCCTTCAGGATCTCCGGCCCGATCCTCTGGTCGTCCGTGTAATCCGCCTGCGCCACCCAGAGCCGCATGATATCGGCGCCATACTGTTCCACCACCTTGTTGGGCGACATTGCGTTCATCTGGGATTTGGACATCTTCATGCCCTTCTCATCCAAGGTGAACCCATGGGTCAGCACGCCTTCATAAGGCGCCCGCCCCCGCGTGCCGCAAGCCTGCAACATCGAGGAATGGAACCAGCCGCGGTGCTGATCGGTGCCCTCCAGATAAAGCGAGGCGGGCCATTTATGCTCCCGATCGCGCAGCGTGAACGCATGGGTCGTGCCGGAGTCGAACCAGACATCCAGGATGTCAGTGACCTGCTCCCACTCCTCCGGGTTATAGTCATTGCCCAGGAACCGCTCCTTCGCACCCTCGGCGAACCAGGCATCGGCACCCTCGTCGCGGAAGGCCTGTACAATGCGCGCATTCACGGTCTCATCCTTCAGCAGGAAGTCCGGATCGCTCGGCAGCGCGCCCTTCTTGGTGAAACATGTCAGCGGCACACCCCAAGCGCGTTGACGCGAGAGCACCCAATCGGGCCGGCTCGCGATCATCGAGTGGAGCCGGTTGCGCCCCGCCTGCGGGTACCACTGCACCAGCTTGTCGATCGAGGTCAGCGCCCGCTCCCGGATCGTATCGCCGAACTCGCCCATTCCATCGTCGAGCTTGTGGTCGATGGCGACAAACCATTGCGGCGTGTTGCGGAAGATGAGCGGCGCCTTCGACCGCCAAGAATGCGGGTAGGAGTGCGTCAGCCGCCCCCGCGCCAGCAGTGCCCCACACTCGACCAGCTTGTCGATCACCGCACGGTTGGCCTTGCCCTCCTTACCCTTGCGATCGAGGATGTAGAGCCCACCAAAGAACGGCAGATCCGCGCGGAACTCCCCCGCCTCCAACACGTTGTGGGTCATTTTCATGCTCGGGTGGAAAGCCCGGTTATCGATAAAGACTTGATAGTCGTCGGCACCGTGACTTGGAGCGGTATGGACAAAACCCGTGCCTGCATCATCGGTTACGTGGTCACCGGCGATGAGGGGAACAGGATAATCCCACCGGTTTTCTTCCTTCTCAGCCGGATCGACGAGACCTCGGAAGGGATGCGAACAGGAGATGCACCTCAGTTCGGTTTGATTCACCTTGCGAACATGCTCCCACGAAGTCACGCGGGCCTGCGTCATGACCTCCTCGGCGAGTTTGTCGGCCAGCATCAATAGTTCGCCCGTCTTGGCCCAGTTGTCCTCGGGCGCATCGGTGACTCGATAAAGGCCGTACTCGATAGTGGGGTTGAAGCTGATCGCCCGGTTCTGTGGGATGGTCCAAGGCGTGGTCGTCCAGATCACGATCTTTGATTGCTTGATGAGGTCCGCGATTTCTTCGGCATGCTCAGCGAGTGGTGGATTTGCGTCTTCGAAGACTTCAGCAGTGTTGTCGCGGTAAGCGACAACCGGGAACTTCACCCAGATCGTGTGGCTCTGATGTTCATGATACTCGACCTCGGCCTCGGCGAGTGCGGTTTTCTCGATGGGCGACCACATGACGGGTTTCGAGCCTTGATAGAGCGAGCCGTTCATCAGGAACTTCATGAAGTCCTCGGCGATCACCGCTTCGGCGTCGTAGTCCATGGTCAGGTAGGGGTTCTCCCACTCCCCGATCACGCCGAGGCGTTTGAATTCCTCGCGCTGCACGCCGATCCAATGCTCGGCAAAGGCCCGGCATTCGGCGCGCAGATCGTTGATCGGCACTTCGTCCTTGTTCTGGCCCTTCTTGCGGTATTGCTCCTCGATCTTCCACTCGATCGGCAGGCCGTGACAGTCCCAGCCCGGGATATAGCGGCTGTTGAAACCGCGCATCTGGGCGGAGCGCACGACCATGTCCTTGAGGATCTTATTCAGCGCGTGGCCGATATGGAGGTTGCCATTGGCGTATGGCGGCCCGTCATGGAGCTCGAACTCCTCCCGGCCTTCTTTCTCGCGGAGGCGCTCATAGACCCCGATCCGCTCCCAACGCTCCAGCCAGTCTGGCTCGCGCTTGGGCAGGCCCGCGCGCATCGGGAAATCGGTCTGGGGGAGAAGCAATGTGTCTTTGTAGTCAGGCGTGGCGGTCGCAGTGTCACCGGTCATCTCGGCGGTCCTTTGCGTAGGCTATATCCGTGGGGCAAGGGCGGTGCGCGTCACGCAAACACCTTGTCCCGGCGCCGCGCTCAGCGGGCCGGGCCAGTAATTCGTATGATGGCGAATGGCCTCGTCATGGTGGCGGGTATAACGAGCGCTTCACGGCCCGTCCAGAGTGCTACTCATCGGCCCCGCAGGTCTTGATCGTCATTCCACGCGGTAGTTTCGTCTCGGCATCACCGCAGGCCATGTCGAGCTGTTCTTGCTCCAGACCATCGGCATTGCTCAGATCCGCACCGGGAAAGCGGGTGCGCCTGAGCAGCGCATCACTGAAATCCGCGCCATCGAACAGCGCGCCGCCAAGATTGGTCGAGGACAAATGCGCCTTGCTCAGATCCGCATCCGTGAAAGTCCCGCCCGCCATGTTGGCGCGATCGAGATCTGCACCGGTGAGCCGCGCCCGTGTGAAATTGCCATCAGGGACAACCGCCCGCTCCAGATCTGCCCGATCCATCAGCGCGCGTGAGAAATCGGCACCTGCGCCCTCCATGCGCCGAAGCAGCGCGTGGCGCATGTCAGCGTCTTCGAAGGAAGCGCCGGTGATCTGGGCATTGGCGAAATCAGCCTCGCGCAGGTCGGTATGCGAGAGATCCGCCCCCGCCAATTCTGCTTTCTCGAGATCGCTCGACCGCATCACCGCGTCACTGAAAGTGGCGCCGGTCAGATCCGCCTTCTCCAACTCGGCTCGATGCAAAGACGCATCGGTGAAATCGGCACTTTGCAGCGAGGCATTTTTCAAATCCGCCTCGATCATCCGCGCGCCGCTGAAATCGGCACTTTCAAGCGTGAGTTCGCGCAGATCCGCCTGGGGTAAACGACATTCCGGACAGCCGCCTGCGGAAACGATCTCTTCCGCGCTCTGCGCGATCACCTGGGATGGCATGGCGAGGAGCACCACAAAACTGGCTGACGCTAAGGATGTGAATGATAAAACGAAACGCATGATCCCTCCTAAACCCGAACACAAGGATATCGGGTTTTGGAGGGATTGTCAGTTAATGGTCGCTCAGCCCCGCTCTGTGCGTTCAAACAGCCCGTCGCAGCAGCTGCGAGGCGCGTTGATCGGGTCGCGGGCGCAAGCCCAGCGCACGGCTCGTGGCGACCGCAAGATCCGGTTTGTTGAGCGTGTAGAAATGCAGGCCCGGCGCGCCGCGAGAGATCAGATCATCGCAAAGCTCGGTGCAAATCGAGAGCGACAGCAGGTCCTGCTCCGCTTTGGTTTGCACATGCCCATAGGCATCGCGCAGCCAAACCGGGATCGACGTTCCGCAGCGGGCAGCGAAGTTTGCAACGCCCTTGAAGCTCTGGATCGGCATGATCCCAGGAATAATCCGGTCGGCAAACCCCGCCTTTGCGCAGCGTTCGATGAACCGGTCCCAGGCATCGATGTCAAAGAAGAACTGGGTGATCGCAGTATCGGCTCCGGCATCGAACTTCGCTTTCAGTGCGTCCAGATCGGCTTCAGCTGACCGCGCTTGCGGGTGGATCTCGGGGTAGCAGGCGACGCGGATCTTGAACTTGCCGGTCTTGGCAAGAGCCTCGATCAAGGCAACTGGTTGGTCGAAAGGCGCCTCGGCTGTGGCTTCATCCTGCGGCGGATCTCCGCGCAGGGCGATGATCTCCTGCACGCCCATCTTTGCATAGCGCTCGGCCACCGCCAGGGTGACGTCCCGCGGGCAGCCAGCGCAGGTCAGGTGACCGGCAAGCGTCAGGCCGGGCTCCTTGGCCAGCCGGGCCAGCGCGTCCAGCGTGCGCCCGCGGGACGATCCGCCAGCACCATAAGTGACGGAGATGAATTCGGGATCGAGGGACCTAAGGGGAGAGATCGTCTCGGCGATCCGTGCCATCTCGGCCTGTTGGCGAGGCGGAAACAGTTCGAAGGACAGGGGAACGGGTCGGGACATAGAACTTCCTCTGGTTGTGACGGGGTGACTATCTCGCGATATGCGACTTGCGGCAAATTCATAATCGGCATAACAATGTTCAAAACGGCTCATGATAAGTTATGTATCTGGAAACCAGACATCTCCGCGGGATTCGCGCCATCCATCGAGAGGGTGGGCTGGCAAAGGCGGCTGAGACGCTTAATCTCACCCAATCCGCCTTGTCACATCAGATGAAAGCGCTGGAGGAGATGGTGGGGTTGCCTCTCTTTGTCCGGCGCTCAAAACCCCTGAAGCTCTCGGCGGCCGGGCAGAGACTGCTGGGCCTGGCGGGCCAGATCCTGCCGGCCATCGAGGCTTTGGAGAGCGAATTTGAAGGGCGGCGCACCGGGCGCTCGGGCCGGCTTTTCATCGCGATCGAATGCCATGCCTGTTTCGAATGGCTGATCCCGGTTTTGGAGGAATTTCGCCGCCGCTGGCCGGATGTGGATGTTGATATCCGCCCAGGTCTCAGCTTCGATGCGCTTCCCGCACTGGAACGCGAGGAGGTGGATCTCGTGATCTCCTCTGATCCCGAAGATATCCCAGGCGTCTCGTTTGAACCGCTCTTCCAGTACCAGCCGGTCTTCGTCAGTGCCGCCAGCCACCCTCTGACGGCAAAACGCTTTATCGAAGCCAAGGACCTCGCGGATCAGTCCCTCATCACCTATCCGGTCGAGCGCGGGCGCCTGGATGCGTTCAGCCAATTGCTCGATCCCGCGGGCATCGTGCCCAAGGACCAGCGTCAGATCGAGCTCACCGCCGTGATCCTGCTTCTGGTCGCCAGCGGCAAGGGCGTGGCGGTGATCCCGGATTGGGTCGTCTCGGACGAAGGCTCGCGCCACCGTTTCACGATCCGCCATCTCCGCGAGGAGGGCGGGATCTTCCGCACGCTGTTCGCCGCGGCCCGCGAAGTGGAGTTGGATCGGCCCTATCTGCAAGACTTCATCCAGATCGCCGGGGCCCATGGCCGCCAACGCCGCTTGATTGAAACCTAGTTCAGTGCGATGACGCGCTCAAACGGGAGGCAGTGATGGACAAAGATCATCTTCTGACGTCAGAGGCTCAGATCGAAGCGATCTATGGCGAGCCGGTGTCGCGGTCCATCACCAAAGAAATCGATCATTTGAATGCCCCCTATCGTCGCTTCATCGAGGCCTCTCCCTTCTGCGTGATCGCGTCGGCCGGGCCGGAGGGTCTGGATGCAACGCCGCGTGGCGACCCGGCTCCCCTGGCGCGCGTGGTCGATGAGCGCACCCTGATGCTGCCGGATCGGCGGGGCAATAATCGCACGGATACGCTGCGCAATCTGGTCCGCGACGACCGCATTGGGATGATCTTTTTCATTCCCGGCTCCGGCTCGACCGTGCGGGTCAATGGCCGCGCGTCGATCAGCGTGGATCCCGACTTGCTCGAGAGCTTTGAGATCCAGGGCAAGCTGCCCCGCTCGGTCATCATTGTCTCGATCGACCGGGTCTATTTCCACTGTGTGAAGGCCTTTCACCGCGCCAAACTCTGGGAGACGGAGACCTGGCCGGACAAATCCGAGATCCCGAGCCCCGGTGAGATGGTCAAAGCGGTCGAGCCGGATTTCGATTCGGCGAGCTATGACACCGGCTATCCGGCGCATATGGCGAAGACGATTTATTGATCTCTCAGCAATAGTTAATTCGAATTCGCACAGATTATTCGGACACGCCTTCGATGTATCTCTGAGTGCAGGACAAATCATGCACTCGAGGAGACTACAAATGGCTGCAACCGATACAAATCTGATCATTCCTGCCCTGAAGCCGGTCTATGGCGCGTTGGACGAGGTGGCGCTGACGGGCCTGAGAATCGCGACCGGGCTCTTTCTGGTGCCCCATGGCGCACAGAAACTTTTTGGCATGTTCGGTGGCTATGGGCTCGAGGCGACGGGGCAGTTCTTCCAGACCCAGCTTGGATTTGCGAATGGCTATCTTGCCGCTCTGGGTGCTGGATCGGTCGAGGTCTTCGCCGGGCTGGCATTGGCCTTTGGGCTCTTCACCCGGTTCGCCGCGGCGGCGATCACGGTGCTGCTGGCAGTTGCCGCAACAATTCATTTCGGCGCGGGGTTCTTCTGGACCGATGGCGGTTGGGAATATGCCGTTCTCTGGACGGTTTTGGCGGCATACTTCGTCGTGAAGGGCGGTGGGACTTACTCGGTTGACCGGCTCCTTGGTCGAGAGCTCTGAGACAACCGGGTTGCGCGGCAGATCCACCGCCCGCCCCCACCCACCCCCCGGCGCGCGGCGGATCTGCCGCGCAACCCGGGGAATGAAAAACGCCCGGCCGATTGGCCGGGCGTCTGCGTTTGATCTGCAGGCGAGAGCGATTACTCCTCGGCTTCTGCCTCGGTCGTCTCTTCGGTTTCGCCTTCGCCTTCCTCGTCCTCATCATCCGCTGCCAGACCTTTCGGGGCCGCGATATTGGCGATCATGAAGTCCCGGTCGGTGATCGTCGGCGTCACGCCCTGGGGCAAGGTGACATCCGAGATCTTCACGGTGTCGCCAATATTCAGGCCGGTCAGATCCACTTCGATCTGATCTGGGATATTGGAGGCGCGCACCTTGAGCTCCACCTCTGGACGGATCACCGTGAGCATGCCGCCTTTCTTGATGCCTGGCGCATCGTCTTCGTTCTCGAAGACCACAGGGATCATCAGGTTGATCCGCGAGCGCTCGGACAGGCGGAGAAAGTCCACATGCACGGGCAGATCCTTGACCACATCGCGCTGGACAGCGCGGCAGATCACGGTGTTGTCTTCGCCATCGATCTTGAGGTTGATCAATGTGGCGAGGAACTTCCCGGCCTTAAGCGATTTCAACAGAACATTATGGGGGACGTTGATCGTGACGGGGTCTTTGCCGCCGCCATAGACAACTCCGGGCACCATCCCCTCGCGCCGTGCAGACCGGGCAGCCCCTTTGCCGGTCCCTTCGCGAGAGGAGACTTCGAGGATTGGCATCTCAGCCATGATCGAGCTCCTAAATCTAACAGAGGAGGCCCAGATGGGCCCTGCCGAGATCCTCCAGGGGTGTAAGCGCGGCAGGCCGTGGCTTCTACGCGATTTGCCGGGGAATGCAAGGGGCTGAGATTTATTCCTCAGGCAAGCCCGGATGGGGGATGATTTTGGGGAAGGTTTGGGCCCGTTGTTGCAGCAAAAGATCGATTTGCACCTTCATGATCGTCCAAAAAACCGCTTGGCAATCGAGCAGCCGGGCCCGGCGGGTCTCGAGAGGTTCAATCTCGCTTAGCTTCTCGCGCACCGAGATGCCGAACTCGAGGAACCAGCGCTCCACAAAGGCGTTGCGGTGGAACCCGTCCTCGATGCTGAGGAGCGGTGTGTTGAAGACCGATTCGGCCAGGATGAAGCTGATCTGCTCCTGCATCACATCGACCGTCTCATCTGGCAGGGCTGGCGGTGTGACACCGCGGAACTCCTGCTCGACCAAAACCGCCGCGCGGCACTCGCGGAAGGCATCCAGCCGCTCTTGCGGCGCATAGGTTTCGGGCAGGGCCATGGTCTCGGCAATGGCCGGGCCCGCGAGGAGGAGGAAGACTAGCGCAGATCTCATGGTACCCTCGTTGCTTGGGAGCGGTCAGGCTACAGCAAGGCCGCGCGACAGGATATCACCGAAACGAAGGGATCGGCTCGGGCAAGGGCTGCCCCGCAGCGCGCGCCTTCATCATCGCCTCGATTTGATGGCTGAGCAGGTGCCAAATCATCTCCTGGCAAAGCAGAAGTTGGTCGCGCCGCACCTCCTTTGGCTGGAGCTCAGCCATCTGCCGACGCACTGTTTGGCCGAAGGTCAAGAACCAGGATTCCATAAAGGCGAGGCGCCCTTGCGCATCATCCTTGCTGAACAGCGGCGGAGACAGCAGGGCCTCGGCGATGATCATATTCATCTGCTCCTGCATGGCATCGACCACACCATCGGGCAGCGCGGTCGGCCCCAGGCCCCGAACCTCGCGCTCGATCAGGATCGCGGCGCGGCAATCCTTGAACAGCTCCAGGCTCTCCTCGCTGGAGTATTCATGGGGCAGAGGAATGGTCTGCGCCTGGGCGATCGGGGCCACCAAGAGCAGCAGGAGAAGCAGACGGAGCATGGGCTCGGTTCCTTGGGATTGTTTGCGCGAGATGATCGCCTGGAAACCTATAGCAGTGGGCCAGACTTTGCGAAGCCCCCGCAGAGCGACGCGCCAGGGGGCCTTGTTGCAGGGCATTTCGGGCGGTATGAAACCCTGACCAATGGCGCATCGAGGTCCGTGATGAACACCACCCCCAGAGTAGCCCTGATGGTCACCTGCTTGGTTGACATGATGCGGCCATCCGTGGGGTTTGCCTCGATCAAACTTTTGGAGGATGCAGGCTGCAGCGTCGATGTGCCGGAGCAGACCTGCTGTGGCCAGCCGAACTACAATTCGGGCGATCGGGCGGGGGCGGCGGTTCTGGCGCGGAAAATGATCTCGGCCCTCAAGGGCTATGATTATGTGGTCGTGCCTTCGGGATCTTGTGCGGCCACCGTGATCAAGGATTATCCGCAGATCCTCGCTGGCACCGATCAGGAGGCCGAGGCAAAGGATCTCGCCGCCCGCACCCATGAGATCGTGAGCTTTCTGACCGATGTCCTGGAGGTCGAACAGATCGATGCCGCCTTTCCCGCCCATGCGACCTATCATGACAGTTGCTCGGGACTGCGCTCGCTCGGCATCCAGGCGCAACCGCGAAAACTTCTCAGCTCGATCGATGGGCTGGATCTCACCGAGATGCCAGAGGCCGATGTCTGCTGCGGTTTCGGCGGGACTTTCTGTGTGAAATACCCCGAGATCTCCAACAAAATGGTTGGCAACAAAGCGGATCGGATCGCCGAGACGGGAGCCGAGTTGGTCCTCGCCGGGGACCTGGGCTGCTTGATGAATATGGGTGGCAAGCTCAGCCGCCAGGGCAAACCGGTCCAGGCCCGCCACGTCGTCGAAGTCTTGGCCGGAGACACCGCGACGCCCGCGATCGGAGAAGAGCCATGAACGCCATTCTCGAAAATCCCAAAAGCCCGCAATTCAAGCAAAACGCCAAAGAGGCGCTTGCCAACAAGAACATCCAAGATGCGATGTCTATGCAGGCGAAATGGCGCCAAAACCGCTCGAACGCCACCGATGCAGTGCCCGAGTTCGAGGCGCTGCGCGATGCCGCCCGGGATATAAAGAACCATGTCCTGTGCCATCTCGCCGGATATCTCGAGGCTTATGAGGCCCAGGTGATCGCCTCGGGCGGCCATGTCCATTGGGCTGAAACAGCCGAGGATGCACGCCGGATCGTGCTCGAGATCTGCCAGTCGGTCGATGCCAAAGTGGTGAACAAAGGCAAGACCATGATCTCGGAGGAATGCGGGATCAACGACCATCTGGCCGACCATGGGATCAAGCCGGTCGAGACCGATCTCGGTGAATATATCATCCAGCTTCGCGGTGAGATGCCAAGCCATATCATCGCGCCCGCCGTCCATGTCACCGTCCCGGAAGTCGAGGCGGATTTTCGCAAAGCCCACACCCATCTGCCCGAGGGGCGCAACCTAGATGACACAGCCACGCTAATGGCCGAGGCGAGGCAGGTCTTGCGCGAGAAGTACTTCGAAGCGCAGGTCGGGATCACGGGTGCAAACATGCTAATCGCCGAAACCGGCCAGTCGGTGATCGTGACCAATGAGGGCAATGGCGATCTCTCGCAATCCCTGCCCAAAGTGCATATCGTCATGGCATCGCTTGAGAAAATCGTTCCAACGCTCGAGGATGCATCGACCATTCTCAGGGTTTTGGCGCGCTCGGCCACGGGTCAGGAGATGTCGGTCTACACGACCTTCTCCAGCGGACCAAAGCGGCAAGCCGACCCGGATGGGCCAGAACAGTATCATGTGGTGCTTTTGGACAATGGCCGGACCAATATGCTGGGCACTGAGTTTCAAGAGATGCTGCGCTGTATCCGCTGCGGCGCGTGCATGAACCATTGCCCGGTCTACCAATCCGTTGGCGGCCATGCCTATGGCTGGGTCTATCCGGGGCCCATGGGCTCGGTGCTGACGCCCTCGCTGATCGGGGTCGACCAGGCCGGGCATCTGCCCAATGCCTCGACCTTTTGCGGGCGTTGCGAGGCGGTCTGCCCGATGCGTATCCCGCTGCCGAAAATGATGCGCCATTGGCGTGAGCGGGAGTTCGAGAAGAACCTCTCCCCCACGGCGGCGCGGTTCGGCCTGGGGGCTTGGCGATACATCGCCGCCCGGCCATGGCTCTACCGCCGGGTCGCCAGCCTCTCGAATTTTGGGCTCAAACTGCTCGGCTGGGGCGGGAGGCGGCTCAGTTGGATGCCGATGGGCTCCGGTTGGACCGATCATCGCGACTTCCCGGTCCCGCCGGTCGGTGGCACCTTCCAGCGGCAATGGAGGGCGCGCAAGTGAGTGTGACCGGGACCGAAGGCGCTCGCGCCCGGATCCTCAACCGGGTCCGCCGGGCGGGGGCAACTGGCACCGATCTCAAATCCGGCGGCCATCAGACCGCGCCGATTCCCGAACAGGGCAGGAGGACCGGCGAGGAGGCCATCGCGCAATTCATCGCCAAAGCCGTGGCGGCAGATGCGACGGCATCGAGGCTCGCCTCGCTCGATGATCTGCCGGGCGCGGTCGCGGGCGAGCTCCGCAATCGCAACCTGCCTGCTGCAATCCGCAGCGGAGAGGACCCGATCTTTGACCGCGACTGGGGCACGGTCGAGCGCACAATCGGACCGGGCCGCCTGACAGAGCCCGCCACGATCTCCCGCGCCGAGTTCGGTGTTGCCGAGACAGGCACCTTGATCTTCGCCTCTGGTCCGCAAAACCCGGTTACGCTCACCTTTCTGGGAGAGACCCATTTCGCCGTGATCCATGCCGCGGATATCCAACCCGGCTTCGACGATATGTGGGCCAAGTGGCGGGCGGCAGATCTCGACCCGCGGACCACCAATATGGTCACCGGCCCATCCCGCTCGGGCGATATTGGCCAGGTCCTCCAACTCGGCGCCCATGGCCCGGTCAGCCTGCATATCTTTGTGATTGGCTAAAACCGCCGGTCGACGCGTTTGGTGCTCGCCAGGCGGATCTTCTTCTGATGCTCCCGGACAAAGACGAAGAGACCGGCCCCCACGATCAAGGCAATCCCGAACGCGATATTGAGGCCCGGCAGCTCGCCCCAGATCACCCACCCCCACAGGATCGCCAGCGGCAGGCCTGTATATTCAAACGGTGCAATCGTCGCCGCATCCGCCACACGGTACGCCTGCGAGAGCGCATAGCCAATGATCGCCGAGTTCACTCCAAGCCCGGCAAAAAGCCAGGCATCACTCGAACTCGGCCAGACCCAGGGCCTCAGCAGAAACTGCAGGCTCTCATTCTCGAGACCAACCGCGAAACTACCGTCACCCGCGACCAGATAGAAGAGCGCCGAGACGACGATAAACGTCGCTTGAATATAGATCGCGAGCGCCGAGGCTTTGGTCGTCGCCCCCAGCCGCCGGGTCAAGATCTGGTTCAACGCATAGGTAAAGGCGCCAATGATCGGCAGAACCATGATCACCAGCGGGATCTCGCGCTCCGCACTGCTCGCCCAGGGGCGCAGCATGATGAGCACACCAAGAAAGCCAACCGACACCGCCGCGATCCTCAGCGGACCGACTTTCTCCCCCAAAAGCGGGATCGAGAGCAGGGTGATCAGCAATGGCGCCACAAAGAACAATGCAGTCGCATCGGCCAAGGGAACCGCCGCCAGCGCGGCGAAGTAGCTGACATTCGCGACCACGATCAAAAGACCGCGGAGCACCTGCAACCCGGGCGTCGCCGTGCGCAACAGCTTGAACCCACCCTCCATCTGCAGAAACACACAAGACGCGAAGATCCCAATCAGCGACCGCACGAAAACCATCTGATGCAGCGGATAATCGCCCGAGAGGAACTTGATCAGCATGTCATTGACCGAAATCGACAGCATTGCGATTAGGATAAAGGCAATACCTGCTGATTGATTATCTGAGATACGGACTGTCATGATCCGAATGGAGTAGAAAACTCGCGACCTGTCGCGTCTATTCGCGACCACCGATGACCAACCGCGCGGGCTTTAAAAGCACTGGCGCGTGTTTCATACTCGGCTGCGAGAGCAGGAGTAGAGAAGTCTCATGGATATCCACATCACCTATGACAGGCCCGAAGAGGGTCCCGGGTCCGGTCCCGTCCGGGTTGGCTGGTTGCTGAATGATCCCCGCGGTGGCGTGATCTATGATGCACCCACCCGGGTCCGCTCAGTCGAGATGAACAGGAAGCACGCCAAATCAGCCTCTCGCTGCCCGGCGGTGATCAATCTCGAAAGCCGCTATTTCGAGGTGAAGTGCCCCTTCGACCTGCATCTGCAGTTTCTGCGCGACAAGGATGGCAAACCTGGGCTCAAGAACATGCTCAGCGATGCCTCGCCGGTACGCGCCAAGAAGCTCGGGCAGCTTTTGCACGTGACCAGCGAGGTGGAGTGGCGCTATCCGGATCGCCCGACCATCCAGCTAACATTGCCTTATCTCTTTATCGCAGATGAGCCGGTCTACATGTCGCAAGTCGCGCCGTTTAACCATTATCGCAAAGATCCCTGGCCCGGCACACTTTTTGGCGGTCGCTTCCCGATCAATATCTGGCCGCGCCCGCTGATGTGGGCTTTCGAATGGCATGATATCGAGCGGGACTTGGTGCTCAGCCGGGGCGAGCCGCTGTTCTATTGCCTGTTCGAGACAACACCCCAGGATCGCTCCGTGCAGATGGTCGAGGCAGAACTCACGCCAGAACTCAACGACTATCTCGATCACGTCTCGGGGGCCGTGAATTTCGTGAACCAGACCTTCCAGCTCTTCAAAGCAGCCGAAGAACGCCGTCCAAAGACCCTGGTGACGCCACGGAAGCGCTGAGGCGGGCCCGCGTCGCTGTTTAGGCTTTGCGCCCCTGTGAATTCTTGATAGCCATTTCAAGAAACAACCAAACACAGGGAACCACACCATGAAGAAGACGTTGCTCGCGAGTGTTCTGCTCGCCTTCGGTGCAGTCTCCGCCAACGCGGCTGAGATGGGCGCTGTGGATGAGCCGATCAAGCTCGCCATCAATGAATGGACTGGCCAGCATATCTCCACCCATGTTGCGGGAGAGATGCTCAAAGCTGCGGGCTACAAAGTCGAATATGTCACCGCTGGCTATATGAACATGTGGCAGGCCATGGCCGATGGAGAATTGCATGGCGCGCTGGAGGTCTGGACCTCGAACGTGTCCGAGCAGTTCGCGCAGTTGGTCGATGCAGGCAAGGTTGAAGATCTCGGCCCTCTGGGCGTCGAGGCACGCGAAGGCTTCGCCTATCCCGCGCATGTGGCCGAGATGTGCCCAGGCTTGCCAGCGTGGGAAGCGCTGAAGGAATGCGCCCCGATGTTTGCAACCGCCGAGACGTTGCCCGCCGGGCGGCTCGTGGATTATCCAGCGGACTGGGGCACCCCCGGTGCAGATCGTGCAACCGGGCTTGAGCTGCCTTACAAAGCCGTCCCGGCTGGTTCCGAAGGGGCGCTGATTGCGGAACTTCGTGCCTCGACCGACAAGAAATCGCCGCTGCTCATCGTCTTCTGGCAGCCCCATTGGGCAATGTCCGCCTATGACGTGCAATTCGTCGATCTGCCAGCCGGTGAGGCCGCGTGCTACGATGACCCGTCCTGGGGCGTGAACCCGAACGCGGTCAACGATTGCGACTTCCTGCCAACGACGATCTTCAAGACCACTTGGTCCGGCACCAAGGACAAATGGCCAGCGGCCTATGAGATCCTCACCAACTACCAGCTCAGCGCTGCCGCCCAGCAGCCGATGATGGGTGAGATCGATGTCGATGGCAAAAAGGTCGAAGACGTGGTCGCCGCCTGGATGGCTGCGAATGAAGGCGATTGGAAGCCGGTCGTCGACGCGGCCACCAACTGATGAGCCAGCCCGCCGTTATCTCCTGTGAAGATCTCTGGATGGTCTTCGGTGACGGCGCGGCCCGGCACAAGGACAAGCTGCGGGGGCCCGGGTCCCCGCATGACATCGCCGAGGGGCTAAAGGCCGACGGTTTGATCCCCGCTGTGCGTGGCGTCAGCTTCGACGTCAAAGCGGGTGAGTTGTTCGT